>DASYXZ010000070.1:0-4100 GCA_035934315.1 Terriglobia bacterium
ATGATCCCGCCGTAGAGCTGGTCCACGTCATCATTGGCCAGGGCCACGGGATAATTCATTTTGTACTCTTTATAGAAATCCCGCACCACTTCCGGACCGTCGTCTTTGGAGATTCCGACAATCGCGAAGCCCTGATCGCGGTAACGATTTTGGAGTTCCACAAACCCGGGAATCTCCACCCGGCATGGACCGCACCAAGTGGCCCAGAAATCGACCATGAGCACTTTGCCTTTGTAATCATTCAGGTCCACCTTTTCCCCGTTGAGGCCGGTGAGGGAAAAATCCGGTGCCATGGGGTGATTGCCCGCTGCTGCGATACCGCCGGCATGCGCCTGGCGCATGGCGATGG
This sequence comes from Terriglobia bacterium, assembly GCA_035934315.1. Lineage (GTDB taxonomy): Bacteria > Acidobacteriota > Terriglobia > UBA7540 > UBA7540 > DASYXZ01. Next base: position 350 of record DASYXZ010000070.1, read on the forward strand.
GCGCAATCCAATTGCGGTTGATGAAATAGACGCCGACGGCGAGCACCAATGCCAGGAATGCGCCGAGTAAAATTTTCCCATTATTCACCGATATATTCTCCTTAATAAAAACGCCTGCTGAATCCGAAAAAAACATGGGCGGCGGGCAAGCCGGACGGTCATCCCGCGCCGGCTCTCAGCCGCGCGCGCGTTTGGCTTGCAAGGGCAAAGCCTCTGGCTGAACCTCACGTGATCGGCCGCGCAGCTTCCATGCCATCACGGCCGCCACCCCCAAAGCAATTATAGCGATAAACTGCGAAGTGGAAAGGAGGTGATTGAAAACAAATCCGCGGTCTTCATCACCCCGCAAAAACTCGATAAAGAATCGTGCCACAGCGTAAAGGGTGAGGTAAATAATAAAAATCTGACCATCGTATTTCTTGTGCCGGTAAGCCCAAAGAAGAATTGCAAAAATAAAAAACGTGGCCAGCGATTCGAATATCTGCGTGGGGTAAATGCGAACGCCCAACGGCACACCGGTAAAGTCGTGACTGATGGGATTGGTGAAGACCACTCCCAGGAACGACGTGGTAGGCTTGCCGTAATCGCAACCCGCAGCGTAACAACCCAGGCGGCCAATGCTCTGCGCCAGCGCAATGCCGGGGACGTAAACATCAAAAATCTTCAGGAGCGGCAGACGATAGACCTTGATGTACCAGAGGGCAAAAAAAGTTGCGGCGGCGAAGCCGCCGTAAAATACCCCGCCCGCTTGCAGAGTATTCCAACTGAATATCTCGCCCGGATTTTTGCCGTAAAAATCCCAATCCGTCAGGATGAGCAGCACTTTGGAGCCCAACAAGCCGACGATCAGGAGCCATGTGCTGAAATCAAGCAGCGTGGCCGTGTCCAGTCCCTCGCGGCGTCCCAGGCGGGTCACGGTATAAATCGCGGCGATCAAAGCCAGGGCGAAGAGCGTGCCGTAAGTCGGCATGCGAAAGGAACCGAAATTAATGAGGATGGGGTGCATAAAAAAAGAAAGTTAAAGGGTAAAGGTTAAAGGATGAATTAAAAATTTTCTCCCCTCATTAAATTGTCTCTTCACCATTTACCTTTTAATCTTTGTCTTTTAACCTTTAACCTCGCCGCTTTCTTCACAGCGTAAACCGATTCAAAAACGTCAGATACCCTGACAGGGCGGTGAATTTATTGAACGCAATCAGGACGCCGATGCCCACCAGGAGCACGCCGGATGCCACTTCCACAGCCTGCAAATATTTTCTGAACCGGCCATAGAATTTCAAAAATTGGCTGAGGCCCAGGCCGGTAAGCAAGAAGGGAATGGCCAGGCCCGCCGAATAAACCGCCAGCAAAAACATGCCTGCGTAGACGGTTTCGCGGGTGGCGGCAATGGCCAGAATCCCCGTCAATATGGGGCCGATACAGGGCGTCCATCCAAAGGCGAAGGCAAACCCCAAGATAAACGATCCCAGGAGGCCACGCTTGGGCGCGCCGGTTTCAATCCGCTTGTCGCGATAGAGAAACGGGATCTTGACCAGGCCCGTCAAGTGCAGCCCAAAAACAATAATGATGATTCCGGCTATGATTTCGAATATTCTGCGACGAGTCGCCAGGAAATTTCCCACCCAGGTTGCCGACGCTCCCAGCGCGATAAAGACCGTTGAAAATCCAACTACAAAAGCAACGGAGTTGGAAAAGATCCGCTGCACCACTCCCACGCCAGTGCCCGCGCGCAACTCTTCAATCGATTCGCCGGACAGCATTGAAACGTAGCCGGGAATGAGCGGAAGAACGCAAGGCGACAGGAAAGAAACCACGCCCGCAAGAAAGGCGATGGGAAGACTTAGTTCGGTCATCGAAGTCTCAACCTTGGACTTGCCGTCCCTGCATCCGTCATCCCTTTATTCGATGCAGCGCGGGGTGGTTTCGTCACCCGCTGGATTTGGTTTGATAAATATCCCCCGGAATTGGTGAGACTGTTTGGCCCCATTCCAGCATCAAGTGTATCATAGCGTGCCCCGGGTCCTTTAAGGTGAGTGTCTTGAAGCGGGCTGGGCTTACACTCAATTTCAATCATTTGGAGTGTCCACATTTGTTGCGCGCCATCATATTTGATTTTGACGGGATCATCGTAAACAGCGAGCCGCTGATTTTGAAACTCACTCAGCAAATGGCGGCCCAGCAAGGTTGGACGGTCACCGATGAGGAGTACTACCACACTTACCTCGCTCTCGACGACCGTGGGATTGTGGAACATCTTTACGCCAGCCACGGCCGCCCGCTGGACAACGCGCGGCGCGACAAGTTGGTCACGTGGAAGGCACGCGCCTACTGGGATGCCATCCGTGACGGGCTGCCAGCGTTTCCCGGCGCAGTCGATTTCGTCCGCAAGGTGGCGGGCGAGTATCCACTTGCCATCGCCAGCGGAAGCTTGCGCGGGGAAATCGAACACCTGTTGGGAAAGCTCGGCTTGCTTGATGCATTTGCGGTACTGGCCACGGCTGACGATGTTGTCCATTCAAAGCCGGATCCCGAAGTTTTCCTAAAGGCGCTCGCGAGTCTCAGACTTGCCGCGTTCAATCCATATGCCGGGCACTCTCCACTCCTGGCAGCAGAGTGTGTGGTGATTGAAGACGCTCCCGCCGGCGTTGAAGCCGCCCATGCTGCGGGCATGAAATGCCTGGCGCTGGCCCAGAGCCGCCCTCGCGAAGAATTGCGGCAGGCTGAATGGGTTTATGGAAATTTTTCAGAAGTGGATTTTGAAAAGATTCTTTCCAGCTTCCAGGGATAAAAATAGCAATCAATCCCCACGAAAGATTCACGAAGTCTCCCTGCTTTCAGTTTTCCGTTCTTCCGGAGGCTTCAGGCGGCGGAAGGCAAAAAATAACAGAGCGTCGTAAACAATTTTCAAGCCGCTGCCCAAAAACAGGGGCGTAGCCATGGCCACGTGCTGCATCATGAGGCCGGCGAACGACGGCATGATAGACCGCGCGACGCTTCGTGAAAGGTTGGAAGCGCCGCTGGCGAAAGTCCGCTCGTTCGGTTTAACCACGGCGAGGATATAAGATTGGCGGGTGGGCACGTCCATCTCCACCAGAGCTTCACGGCCGAAGAAAAAAATAATGGCCCACGTGGGCGAGGGAGCGAACGGTACGGCCATCAGGAAAAGACTGCTCGGAATGTGGGTGAAGACCATCGTGTTGACCAATCCGATTTGGCGCGCCAGCCACGCCGCCACCAGGTAGGAACCCGAATTCAACAGATGGCCGGTAAAGAAGATCAGGCCAAGGCTCTGCTCGGAAATGCCGAAACGGTGAAAAAACCAGTAGGCGATCAGCGCGTCGGTGAGCAGTCCGCCGCCCAGGCTGTCCAGGCCGGAGAGCGCGGCGAGCTTGGCCACAACCCGCCTGGTTTGCGGCGAGATTTTTATTTTTTCGCGGGCCGCGCGAAGTGTTTGCGGCGACATTTCGAATTCGGGGGAGAGAAACAAGTAAGGAACCGCGCTCAGCAAATTGAGCGCGGCATACAGCCCGAAAGTTAATCGATAGTCGTAGAGCAGATCGAAGTGGAACGAATGTTGAAAGATGAGCGGGAGGCCAGCGGCCAGCGCGCCCAGGGCATGACCCACGTCCAGCACCACGCTGTACCAGGACAAGCTGAGGGTGCGCCGCTCGGCGGCGACCATCTGTGGCAGGATGGCTTGTTCGATGGAAAACATCGGGCCGCGATCGGAGCCCATTCCGTTCAACATGCC
>DASYXZ010000074.1:0-20811 GCA_035934315.1 Terriglobia bacterium
GTACAAAATGTTGGAACTGCTCCGTGATCGGTGTTACTTTCACCATGGAGTGTAAGCTCCTTTTTTAGGAATTTGGCCTTCGCTTGCCAAGCGAAACCAACTTACACCCTCCTCACTTTTACACAATAGAATTTACGTCACCGTCCAATTCAGACCATAGGTACATCATTAACTTTTAACAAGAGCAGTGATAACAGAGGATAATTTCCCGGTGGGGATGAATCCATCCGCACGCAGTGCAATCGAAGTGAAACAAAAACATGCGACATTGGGCTGGCCGTTCAGCTACAATATGGAGCAATCAATATGTGAGTCACATATTGAACCATTTCTGCGCTTTCAGGTTGAGTTTTTCCGTATACGTTGAGGGCGCATTGTCAGGAAAGAAAGGAGCACATGGGGCTTCGCATTGAATCCAAACAATTGGGAGACATTGTCGTGGTGGTTCCTGAAGTTTTTAAGGATGAGCGCGGGTGGTTTATGGAGACCTTCAGGACTGATAATTTCAAAGCTCTTGGATTGCCTTACGAATTTGTTCAGGAAAATCATTCGCGGTCGAAGAATGGTGTTTTACGCGGCCTTCATTTCCAATGGGATCCTCCCATGAGCAAGCTAATGCGTGTAACCAAGGGGTCTGCCTTCGTCGTGGCCGTGGACATTCGCAAGGGGTCTCCTTCCTTGGGTAAATGGTTTGGGCTGGAGGTCTCTGCCGAGAACAAGAGACAGGTGTGGGCCCCTGCGGGATTCGCGCGAGGCTTTTGCGCGCTCTCCGAAATTGCCGAGCTTCAGTATAAATGCACGGCTTTTTATAACAACAAGGGGGAATCAGGCATTCGCTTCAATGATCCCCAAATCGGCATTGAGTGGCCCTCGATGGGCGAATACTTGCTTTCAGATAAAGACCGAAACGCCCAGACATTGGAACAATGGCTTAAGTCTCCGCAATCCGAATATTTAAAGTATTAAAACGTTTTGATTTCTATTCTTGAAGTACAGATTTACCATCGCGGGACCGGAATACATTGCGTCAGGATAAGCATCGCGACTGGCCCATGAATTTATAGGGCCGCACGGCGTTCAGCCCCAAGGCGAAGGGCGCCGCCCCTACTGTTTCTCCATGGAAACCGCCTGGCTGGACATTTCCGCGGGCGGCTCGCCGCTCAACATTCCCTGAGCCACAATAAGCTGACGCGCCTCGCCACGCATGTTGGGCCAGCGCGCTCCAAACACCAGTGAGCCCGCCAGGCACGCAAGCCCACCCAGCGCCACAGTGATGGGCGCTCCAATGTGATTGGCCATCGCACCCGCCACCAGCGCGCCGAAGGGCGCCATGCCCATGAACATCATGGAGTAGACGGCCATCACCCGGCCGCGCAGTTCGTCCGGAACCATGGTCTGGATCAGCGTGTTGGAGGCCGACATTTGCAGCATCATGGAGAATCCCACCGGCACGAGCAGCACGATGGAGAGCGGGTAGGAGCGCGAGGCTGCAAAAAGAATCATGCTGGCGCCAAAGCCGAAGGAGGCGAAGGCGATCCATCGCCCGAGGCCGTGGACTTGCCGCTTGGCCGCCAGAATCAACGTGCCGGCCAGCGCGCCGATTCCCGAAGCGCCCATCAACATGCCCAGGCCGCGAGCCCCGCCGTGCAAAATCTTGTCCGCGAAGATGGGCATCAGCACGGCGTAAGGCATCCCGGTAAGACTGACGAGGCCGAGCAGAAGCAGCAGGGCGCGAATGGGAGCCGTTTTCGCCACCCACCGGAAACCTTCCACAATGCGTTCCAGACCTGAAGCAGCATCACGACCAAGCTCGCGAGGCGCCACCGCCATTAGCAAGAGGCCGGCAATCACGGCAATGTAACTCGCACCATTGGCGAAAAAACACCAGCCTTCGCCCACCGCCGCCACCGTCACGCCGGCAATGGCGGGCCCGAGAACGCGGGCGCTGTTCACCATGGAGGAGTTGAGCGCGATGGCGTTGATCAAGTCATCGGAGTGCACCATATCCACGATGAATGCCTGGCGCGCCGGAATATCAAACGCATTGACGACGCCCAATAGCGAGGCCACCAGCATGATTTCCCACACGCGAATGTGCCCGAGCAGCGTGAGCGCGGAAAGAATGAAGGCGAGCACCATGGCGGACGTTTGGGTGCCGATAACAATGCGGTGCCGGCTGTAGCGGTCTGCCACCACGCCGCCAATGGGGGCGAGCAGGAAAACCGGAATCTGCCCGGCGAAACCGACGAGTCCAAGCAGCAGCGAAGAGCCGGTGAGCCGGTAAACCAGCCAGGATTGCGCCACCGACTGCATCCAGGTGCCGACTAGGGAAATGATTTGGCCGCTGAAAAATAGCCTGTAGTTGCGGTGTCGCAACGCGCGAAACATTACCGGCAACCGCGAGGCGGGGTTTATGGTTTCTGTTTCCATTGTTAGGGCGTGATGATATTTTGATTTGGTAACGGCCAATGGACCAGCTGGCCGGGGACAGGCTGGGCGACGGTTGCCAATTCGACATTACGCACCTGGAGCGTCCTTCGGAACCGATTATAACACTTTTGACGTGTAAGACCAGTCAGGGTCCGGCAACGGATCAACCCGTCCGGCAGGCGGGTAGTGCGAGTCGGTTCCTGCAGCCTCTGTTTCTCCGCAAGAACAAAACAGGGTCCCGGTGAGCGGGACCCCGCGAATCAATTCCAATTGCACGGACAAAACGCGCGGAAGCTTACTTCATTTCTCCGGCGTAAATCTTCATGATGGTTTCCAAAAACTTCAGGGCGTGCTCTTTCGGACGCTGGAAAGAATTGCGGCCGATGATTGAGCCGAAGCCGCCGCCGTCGCGGATGGCGCGAGCCTCATCGAACACGTCTTCATCTTTGGGTTTGGTGGCGCCTCCGGAAAAAATCAAGATGCGCCGTCCATCGAAGGTGCTTTGCACAACGTGGCGCACGCGCTCCGCCAGCGTCTTGATGGGCACCGCCGCTTTGTCGTAAGCCTTTTTCGCTTCCGGCTGCTCAATGTGTTCACTGGGAAGCTTCACCTTCACAATGTGCGCGCCCAGTTCGGCCGCAATATGCGCGGCGTAAGCCACCACATCAATGCCCGTTTCGCCCTCTTTGCTGATGCTCGAACCACGCGGGTAGGACCACACCACCACGGCCAGCCCGTGGCTCTTGGCATCTTCCGCCAGCCCGCGCAACTGCTGATACATTGCCTGCGAGTGCGCCGAGCCGGGATAAATTGTGAATCCAATGGCCACACACCCCAGGCGTAATGCATCGTGAACGCTGCCGGTGACGGCGGAGATGGGATCTTTTTCATCGTGCAACACATCATGATTGTTGAGCTTGAGGATCAGGGGAATTTCGCCCGCGTGCCGTGCCGCCGCAGCTTCCAGAAAGCCGAGTGGCGCCGCGTAGGCATTGCAGCCCGCCTGAATCGCCACTTCAAAATGGTAGTTGGGATCGTAGCCTGCCGGGTTCACGGCAAAGCTGCGCGCCGGGCCGTGCTCGAATCCCTGGTCCACCGGCAGAATAACCAATTTCCCCGTTCCGGCCAGGCGACCGTGGTTCAAAAGGCGTGCCAGGTTGGTTTTCGTACCGGGGTTATCGCTCTCGTACCAGTTCAAAATTTCATGAACCCGGTGTGTCAACCGGCCACTCGTTGCCTGCGGACTGACTTTCGGTGCTGTCTCCACGCTTGCCATTGATTTGCCTCCTGTATTTGAAGAAGTCATTATACCGCAACCCATGCTGAAATGAGCATTCTTCACGCGCGGGGCTCTTGTTCTTGACTTTCGCCCTAGCCCGCTTTACGCTGGGCGCGAACCAAAGCAAGTGTGATGATTTAGAATCGTGGTGGTCCGGATTCGTATTTTTTTGAGGAGGGCAGCATGAGTCTCTTAAAAATTGCTCACGTCCCCCCGGCTACTGTTGAGCCAGACGCTAGCGTCCTGGAGGCTGTTCAAGTGATGGCGGAGGAAGGCGTGGGCGCGGTGGCAGTGGTTGAAAATGGCGCCGTCAAAGGAATATTTACTGAGCGCGATTTGATGCTCCGCGTCGTGCTTCGTGATCGTGCCACGCACGATACAAAGATGAAAGATGTGATGACCTCGCCCGTCGAAACGGCAACCGAAGAAACTCCGGCCCAGGAAGCTCTGAGCCATATGCTTGACAGGCACCTGCGGCACCTCCCCATTGTCAAAGCGGACGGCCAACTCCTGGGGATGCTTTCCATCAGAAATTTACTCGAGCATATGGTGGAAGGCCTCTCGCGCGAAATCGAATCTATGGATCAATTCCTGCTGAATGACGGCCCGGGCGGGTAAGATAATGACCTCTGCCTCATATGGCGTATTCTCAATTTTCTCAACGCGCAGGCTTTATTTCTTCAAGAAACGAGAAAATATTTTCACCTCCAGTTTGCCTACCACTTTCCCCCCCCGAGCCAGCCAATCTTGCGATTGTTCTCGTGGGGAGGAAGCCATTTAATGGAAACGCCTGCTTGCCGTGGTGGGTAAACGGTGGGTAAACGGGGCTTGACAAAGGGTTCAGAATATGGGCGGTGTGATGGAAATTGAATAAAAAATTCCTCTTGCGCGGGCCAAGATTGCACTAGACTTTGCGTTGGCCCGGGAATTTTATGCTTCAGACGACTGACATCAATTTGAGTGAGCCGCAGCACGAGGCGGCGTTTTTCTACGGCCTCTTTATGCGCGGTTATCCCCTGCAGAAGCTGCGCGAGGATATCGACGTCCCGCCGGAAATCCTGGAACGCTGGCAGCGCCTGGCGCTTCGCGATCCGTGGTATCGGCTCACAGTCGAACGCGTTTTGAACTACCGCAAACACGTCCTCGCTATTTTTGATTCCCTCGTATTTAAGGAAATGGACCCGCCTGCAAGAATTCAATAATTTAGCGACGGACAACTGACAGAATATTCCGCCCATTCACAGAATCACCAAATCACTCAATGTTTTAATAAGATGTCAACCGCCCAGGTGACAAAGAACAGCATGCTGATATAGCCGTTGATGGTGAAGAACGCGGCATTCACCCGTGAAAGATGGCGCGGCTTAACCAGCGAGTGCTCGTAGGCAAGTAACACAGCCACCGCCGCCAATCCCGCCCCCGCCACCCAGCCCAGATTCTCCAGCCGCGCGGTGAGGATCAACAATCCCATCATCACCAGATGAAGCCCGGCCGAGGCGTAGAGTGCCGCCGCTATTCCATAATGCCGCGGAAAAGAATGGAGGCCCACGGCGCGATCGAATTCAACATCCTGGCAGGCGTAGATAATGTCAAAGCCTGCCACCCAGAGCGCAACCGCCGTGCCCAGGAGCACGACGCCGGTGTCAATATCCCCGCGCAATGCGATCCAGGCGGCCACCGGCGCCATGCCGAGACATATTCCAAGAATCAAGTGTGAGAGCCAGGTGAAGCGCTTGGTGTAGGAGTAGAGAAGCAAAATCGCCAGGGCCACGGGCGAAAGTTTGAACGCAAGGCCGTTCAGTTCATATGCCGCGACCACGAGTAACGCGGCGGAAACCGCCGTGAAGCCCGCGGCGAAGCGCAGCGTCAATTGGCCCGCGGGGAGCGCGCGCGTCCGGGTGCGGGGGTTTGCAGCATCAAATTTGAAATCGGCTATGCGATTGAACGCCATCGCCGCACTGCGCGCACCCACCATGGCGACAATCAGCCAGAAAAGTTGGTGACCGCTTGGCCAGCCATGCGCGGCCAGCATCGCTCCCGTCAGGGCAAAGGGCAGGGCGAAAATCGAGTGCTCGAATTTGATCATCTCGAGAGTGGTCCGCACTCGCCCAAAAAAGCTCTGTTCCGAACCCGGCGCCGGAGAGGTGGCCAGTTCGCGTTGTAAGTTTTCGCCCATATTCATTTAATTGTAGCGCAAACACGACTCTACATAATCACGATCATCAACAGGACCAGCAGCGTGGCATTAATCGCGTGGCCCAAATAGCACAACGGACAATGGGTCTGGAGCTTCCGCCGCAGCGCGTAAATAAGATAGAAGCCCAGCAACACGGTCGCAGCGCTGCTGGCGATGAGGGCTAGATTTGAGGCAGACACGCCCCGGCTACCGACCGTCATCGTGGGCCCAAATGACACGCCAGTGAAAACCCATCCGATCAGAAGGAAGTAGTAAAAAATCCCCAGCAGCGAATTGGGCACGCCGAACACCCGCGCGTAAGGCGTTTGCACCACGGTGACGCAGCTTGAACCCTCGCGGGCGCATAGAATTTCCGGCACCCAACGAGCTTTTTTTATTCGCCCGTAATAAGCAAAGGTGAAGTAAAGGGCGTTGGCCAGGCCCACTAAAGATAGAGCGACAATCAGAGTTTGAATGATCACGTTGGAACGGGTCATTGGGCAATGGAATGGGAGTCAGCTGAAATTGGAAACTAGAAAATAGTCGTCGAAACCTGGTTACCAGTTTCTATTTTCCAATTTCCTGCATAATCGACTAGTGACCCGATTTTTTTTCACCCAACCATCGAAACTGGCCCGCCTGCTCCAGGTCAAGGTGCGCGAGCAGGCGGCAGCAGAATTGTGTGACGAGGTCGTCAATCGTTTTCGGCCGATGGTAGAACGACGGCATGACGGGAAAAATCTCCGCACCGGCCTTTTGAGCGCGCAACATATTTTCCAGGTGGACGCGGCTGAAAGGCGTATCGCGGACGGCAAGAATTAATTTACGACCCTCCTTCAGGCAAACGTCTGCCGCGCGTTCAATAAGGGTGGAAGATATGCCGTTGGCAATCTGCGCCAGGCATCCCGTGGTGCAAGGCAGCACCACCATGCCATCCACACGATAGGAGCCGCTGGCGATGCTCGCGCCGATATCGGAATCGAGCAGATACCCGGTTTTTCGCGCCGGGCCGCCGGCTAGCGCGGCGGCGATGCGCGCACTTTCAGAGACATCCAAGTCGAGTTCCGCGCGCAGCACTTTGAGGCCGCTTCCGGAAATCACCAGATGAATTTTACCCACGCGCCGATCTGCTTCAAGCAGAGCCAGCATCCGCCGCGCGAAAACGGCGCCGCTGGCGCCCGTGACGCCGAGTACTATCGTTTTCCTGGAGGAATGTCGCTCGCGTGGCATGAAGAACGATGGTAGTCTCCCCCTGCAAACGAAGTCAAGGAACCACCGGTCAACCGAGGGGTTTGAGCAAGAACGCGAACATCCTGCGCGGCTGGCTGGGCTGGAGGTGACGACAAAGGCGGTGGAATGGCCGGTGAAAGCGAACGGCGCCGATCATGTCACCCGGCAACGTGTAATCATCCAATTGGGGATGCCCAGGAGTAACAGGAGGGCGGGGCAGGAAGCGACCGGTGGCGGAAAGGATCCGCTCCGAAGTGAAGCGAATTGAGCGCTCATGGCCCCGGTCAGGGCCTGGCATCCGGCGCCACTTGGAACGACCACGCGGAGTCAAACATTAATCCGTCACCCTCACCGCGAGCCACGTCGGCTCCCGAAAACTTCTTGTCTCTCGTGATCGGACGCAAAACGACGGCGTACTCCCCAGGCAAGAGGGGCGTGGCGGGGGAGATTTGATATTGTCCGAGTGCTGTCTTGTTAGACCGGAGCGCGACGCGATCCTCAAGAAATTTTGAGTAGATTTGCCAATCCAGGGTGGAGCTGGAAGTCGCGTCGCCTTTGCCTACCGTCGCCCCCACCAAACGCCAGGCGTTCTGCGACGGCGTCAGCTTGACAATTGCCGGCGTGTAGTCAGCCGCGTTCACGCCAGGCACGCCCGAGAAATCCACGGAAAACGTCGGAGACCTGGTGGGCAAGACATTGCTGGAAGCAGGGTTCGGGACCGCCCAAACATAGGTTTGGTTTGGCTTGCGCCGGGCCATTATTCCTGACAGCAGCCCTCCGGTCTGCATAACTGAAGCACCTCCGAACTGCGAGTGGACATGACTCGCAAGATTACCTATCGCTTGATTGGCCTCGCCTTGAACGACGGGCGTTAGTGCAGAATCTGACGCGAGACTCAGCATGGAGCTTGGTTTGGCCTGGGTCGCCTCGAGCTGTGTTTTCTCGATGGCGAGCGGCTGCGGCGTGTCGCCCTGAAGAAACGTTACGGCCGGCAAACCCGTCGGCGCAGCGGGCGCGCTTGCGGGGGTGGGAGCGGCGGGAGGCGCCGCAGCGGGCGCGCTTGCGGGGGCGGGAGCGGCGGGAGGCGCCGCAGCGGGCGCGCTTGCGGGGGCGGGCGCCTCGGGCGCAGACGGAGCGGAAGCCGCGGGAACTTCGGCCGGGGCCGGGGCAGCCACCGGAGCCTCAACCGGGGTCTGGGCAGCGGGAGCGGTCGCCGGGGGCTGCTGGGCCGCGGCCGCCATCATGGCGTCAAGAACTTTTTCGGGCACCCCCAGCCGGTGCAATCGGACGAGCGCGTCGGGGGAAAGGTCGAAGTTGGAGGGATTAGATTTAATCGAACCCACAACGACCGACTGCGGCACCCCGCCTTTGATCATTTTGACCACGTCGGCATTGGTCAGCGGCTTAGGCGATTGCTGCGCCATCATCGCCGTACACAGCAGACCACCGCCCAAAAGAACTGCGAAAGCCAGCAAGCATCGTTTGTGCAGGCCCATTTACCTGTCCTCCTTGATCGGTCCCCTGCGAGCCCTCTGAATTTTACTTCGGAGTACGCGGCACGGGCGTGCCGCTTCCACCGTTCGCGCCGCCGCCACCCGTCCCGCTCGGAACGGGGAGCGCATTGTACCCACCGCCTCCGCCGCCGTTCCCGCCGCCTCCAGAGCCCCCACCGCTTTGCTGCCACGGGCTCGTTCCGGGTCGCAGGACAGGCCCAACCACCCAGACGTGGAGCGCATAGCTCGAATTGCTGGAGTCGTTGCCGTCGGTGGCGTGGCAGTGGCCTTCAGCCCAATTCACGCGGATGGTGTTCTGATTGATCGAGGCATTCCATGTGCCGTCGCTGTAGTTGGTGACGCCCTGGCTGGAAATCGCGTTCTTCAAATTACCGACGCCTATGCCGGGCACTCCGGCCTCCAATGCTGCGCCGATGTAAAACAAACCGCCCGCATGACAGACCACGATGTTGCGCTCATCAATTTGGAACTTCTCGAGCACGAAGCCTGGGTCTAGCCCGTTGAAGCTGAACACATCCGTCCCGGCCGGAAAACGCACCGCGTTGACGCGGTCAACTCCGGCGGTCCATCCCTGATCGATGTTGGGGGAAACCTGGGACGGGGAGATTCCAGCTTGCGCTGCAATGGCGAAAGCGAGGCCGCGGTAGGGAGCGGAGAAATACGGACTGACGCGTCGGCCCGAATCATCGTTCGTCACGCTGACCTGGGCATTCTTTCTGTTCGAGGGAATGGAAGTCAGCAGGATCTCGCGCCGCATGGCGTAGAACCGGAAGCCCGGCTTTTGTCCTTGCGGCTTGTTGGGCGGGAAAAGCACGAGCGTGACATTGTTTTGGTCGAGGACGTTGGTCAGGCCGGGATCCACTTCCACGGTAATCTGATTATCGGTCCAGGAGTCAATTCTTAAGTTGGCAAGCATTGCGCCGTTCGGCAGATTGAGTTGCGCGCGCCCGGCGACATTTCCGAAATTGCATCCCCGAATCGTGAACGGGTTGTAAGCGGGATCCTGGGTAAAGACCGCCGTGCTTCCCGACTGCCCGCTGACGGCCTGAATGATCGGCGAGCCGAAAGTCGCGCAGGCTACGAGAATGGACCCCTGTGAACCAAGCGCGGCGCGATTCGGCCCCGAGGGCGCGGGAGGAGTGGCGGCGCGAACTGCGGTTCTTGCCACGGATGCCTGGACGTAGACCGGGCTTGCCGGGTGTGCGGCCGGAGACGGGGCTTGGCTGCGCTGAATCATGGCCGTCTGTTTCTGTTGGCGCAGGAGGGAGAGGATGGGGGCATTGGCTTGCCCCGCGGCGGGATTGGTCACGATCGGCCCGGCTTTGACTGGAATGCTTCGCGCCTGAGCGAGCAAGGCGTTCACACCCTGGGGTGACGGCTTCCCCGCCAGTTGACCTGGGACAAAACCAGGGCGCACGGGACGCGGAGCGACGCCGGCCGAAACCGGCGGTTTGGCGTTGGCTTGCGCTTGCCTTTCCGCCTGCTCCATGGCGTTCAGAACGGTGTCGCTGATTCCAGCCTGGTGCAATGCAGCGAGCCCGGCGGGGGAGAGATCGAATTTGGCAGGCCGCGAGCGAATCGCATTAAGGATCGCTTGTTCCATCCTTATCACGTCCGCGTCGGTCAACGGCGTGCTTCCCGCCGCCACTTGCCCACTCCCAGCTTGTGGCTGCGCGGCGGGGAGAGCAGTATTCGGCGACAGCATAGTGGAACTGCAGACAGCGATCGCGAGCCCAAGGTTCTTTATCCCTTTACGCATGGTTTCTCTCCTTTCCGTCGCGAAGGGGCATGCTTGCTAATGTGTTGGATCCTGCCACGGGCTTCCCGCCGGGCTGAGGGCAGGACCGACGACCCACACATTCAGACCGTAGCTTGCGTCGCTGCAATCCCCGTAATACGCATCGTGGGCATGAGCTTCCTGCCAACTCACGCGAATTGTATTCCCCACTTGTTGCCACGCCCAGCCCCCGTCGGTGTAGTAAGTCGTCGTCGAGGGGCCGAACGCGGGGCAACCGCTGACATTGGAGAGCTCTGTAACTTGGAACTTTTCGATAGAGAATCCCGGCTTAAGATTGGCGAAATCGAACACGTCGGTTCCGCCTGGGAAGCGGACGTTGTTGGCCCGATCAGCTCCCCCGGACATTCCCAGATTCTGACCCGTGAACTGCCCCTTATACGGGCTCGAATACACCGGGGCCACAGGAGAGCCCGAGTCGTCATTGATGGGCACTAATGAAACCTTGCTGGGAGGAATTGAAGCCAGCAGGACTTCGCGACGCATGGCGTAAAACTTGAAGCCCGGCCTCGAAGCTTGCGGGCCGCTGGCAGGAAACAGCACCAGAGTGACGGTCGGTTGATCAAGCACGTCGGTAAGCGAGGGAGGAACTTCAACGGTAATTAGGTTGTCCGTCCACGTGTCAATCGTCAAATCCGCCAGCTTTCTTCCGTTCGAAAAATTCAGTTGCGCCTGGCCTTTGACGTTTCCGAAATTGCAGCCCTTAATCGTGAACGGGTTGTAAGCGGGATCCTGAGTAAAGACCGCCGCGCTTCCAGACTGCCCACTGACGGCCTGAATGATCGGCGTGCCGAAAGTCGCGCAGGCTAACGGCATGGATGCCTGAAGACCAAGGTTTGTGTGACTCGGCGCCGAGGGCGCGCGAACCGCGGTTCTTGCCATGGAGGCCTGGCCAAAGGCCGGGTGTGCGGCCGGAGGCGTGGCGTGGCTGCGCTCAATGAGGGCCGTTTGTTTCTGCTGGCGCAAGGCGGCCAGGATCGGAGCGTTCGCCTGATTCGCCGCGGGGTTAGTGACGACGGGGCTGAGCTTCCCCTTTCCGCTATGCACCTTCGCGAGTACAGTACTTAATTGCTGGGGCGTCAGCTTGCGAGCCGGTTGTCCCGGCTTAACGCCCGGGGGAACGAAAGTGCGGGGAGTTCCCGCCGCTGTTTGGGCTTGCCGTTGCGCCTGCTCCATCGCATTCAGGATCGGCTCGCTCACTCCCGCCTGGCGCAAAGCTGCCAGTCCGGTGGGTGAGAGATCGAATTTGACGGGACTCGACCGAATCGAACCAAGGATCGCCTGTAACATTCTAATCACATCGGCATTGTTGAGCGGCGCTCGCCCCGCGGCGGTTAGCGGAACGCCTGCTTGCGCCGGTGCCGCAGCAATCGCGGGGTGCGGCGTCAAAACAACTGAGCCGCTAAAGACGATCACCAGACCAAGTTTCATGAGTTCTTTGCGCATTGGTTCCCTCCTTTCGGATCCACTGACTTTTCCGTTCTTTCTTTGACGCCTGAAGGTAACATACCCCTGATAGCCTCTGAATGCAAGGTGGCAGCAGGTTTTAGACCAGGTGGATGGGGGCCACAGTTCAGAGTTGACAGTTCTTAATTGTCAGTTCAAAGTCAAAGGTCGGGACGGCGTTTAATTAAGCCGTTAATGGCGGTTGGCAAGCTTGCGAAATCGGAGTCAGGCGGGAAAAAGAGAGTGATGTCTCCTTCCAGCGTGGGATCTGAAAAACACCTTCAACCAAAGGATGAGAAACCGATGCCTCGGGGTGAATTCAAACTGATTATCGGAAACATGTTCGGCAATAAGACCGGGCGATTAATGCTCGAAATCGAAACATTGCGCCAGTTTGGGAGAAAACGGATTTTGATTTTCAAGCCGGACATCGACACGCGAAGCGACCAGGGCTTCATTAAGGACTACCACGGGAAAACCATGGAGGCTATTGAAGTGCCCGCGCGCGATCCCTGGCAGGCGTTGAAAATTATCCGGCAGAAGGAATCCGAGATGGGCAGCCGCTTCCATATGATTGCCTTCGACGAAACGCAATTCTTCCCCACCGACTCGAATCTCTTTCTCGTGATCGATGAGCTTCTCGAACGCGGGTATGACGTGATCGCGGCGGGCCTGGCGCTCGACTTCAAGCGCGAACCTTTCGGTTCCACCCTTCTGCTGTTTGGATTGTGCAAGAGCGGCCACGATTCCATGTGGCTGAATCCGCTTTGCGCGCGGTGCGGCAAGCCAGCCGCTCTTCCCCAGCGAATCATTAATGGCAAACCCGCGCCATACAACGCCCCGCAGGTTCAGGTGGGCGGCAAGGAAACCTATGAGCCGCGCTGCTATGAATGTCACGAGTTGCCGGGCCGGCCCGTCCCGCCGGTTTAACCTTGCCAAGCTTGAGGACCGCGGCCGCCGCGCGGGCATTGCATGTATCCGCGCGCTGTATGTATTATCTTAACAAACTCATCACGAAGACGAAGATGAGGAAGCAAGTAGCTGTACATTACCTGGCTGGCGATGGATGCGGAGGCGACATGAATCGTATGACTTCTAAGGCGAACCCAATCTTTAATCTAACCCTTGCTCTAACCATCATTCTCGTAGCGGCTCCGGCGGCTTCCGCACAGGACTGGGCGCGGGCGCGCGTGGAAAAATCTCCCCGGCACCGGGAGTGGGTCACGGTGAAGCACGACGGCCGCTCGGTAGAAACTTTCGTTGTCTATCCCGAGTCGAAGGATACGCGGCCGGTGGTCCTTGTCATCCACGAGATTTTCGGCATGACAGATTGGGTGCAGGACCTCGCGGACCAGGTTGCTGCAGCCGGCTACATCGCCGTGGCCCCCGACCTTCTCTCTGGCATGGGGCCCGACGGCGGCCGCAGCACGTCTTTTGCGGAGGGCAAGGCCATTGAAGCGGTCAGTCATCTTAATGCGGACCAAATCACCGCCGACCTCAACGCCGTCGCGGATTATGCCCTAAAGCTTCCGGCGTCGAATGGCAAGCTATTCGTGGCGGGCTTCTGCTGGGGTGGCGGCCAGAGCTTTCGCTTCGCTACTAACCGCAGGGACCTTGCGGCCGCTTTCGTTTTCTACGGTCCGCCGCCGGAAAACGAGGCTATGGCTCGCATCAAAGCGCCGGTATATGGATTCTACGCGGGCAACGACGCCCGGATTGGGGCCACCATTCCTGACACGCGCACTGCAATGAAGGCGGCCGGCAAACCTTACGACCCGGTGATCTACGACGGCGCGGGTCACGGTTTTATGCGGGCGGGCGAAGCTCCTGACGCGAGCGAGCCTAATCGTAAAGCTCGCAATGAGGCGTGGGCGCGATGGAAAGACCTTTTGGGCCGAGGCCGGTAAGGTGTGGTGGTTAACGACGACTTTAATCGGTCAACCACATAGAGGTCGGAGAGGAACCGGGTATATCCATAAATGTAATACTTGGTGTCCGGGGTCATGATGACGGGTGAAATGGCTGTGATCCCGGCCGGATCATTGGGCATTTCAGTTTTCCAGAGGGTTCTCTTTCCGGTCTGGACATCGAAAATCCTACATGGAATTTCTCCGCTTCGAGCAACAAACCGAGTGCGCCCGTCATTACTCCACTGAATGGATATATCCACACCCTGAATGGCCGTGCCCTGGCCGCGCTCCAAAGCGCAAAGCACTGGTTTTAAATCCGGCGATATCCCGGTCACATACTTTCCATCCGGCGTGATTCCAGCGCTCGCAAGGCCAACGCCTTCTAGGGAGAGGGGCTTCATCTCTCCATCGGCGAGATTTTGAAAATAAACGCGAATTCCATGATCGGGCTCATGCCCCACAATGGCTACTCGCTTTCCATCCGGAAACCTCCGGGCGAAGTTCGCATCGAACGGCGCGTCAGTTAATGGCATGGATTCTCCTGCGCCCGGGAGAAAGGTTCGCCGGACTGGCATTGGGTGATTTGTGGCCGCGTCCTCACGAGCCAATGAATTCAAAACTCCAACCGAATTCCCCATACAAAATATTTTGAAATCGGAACGACGAAAGTGGCTGAATTTTTTCGCAGAGTCATTTATAGTGAGCACTCGAATTCTTTGAATCAATCACCGCTCGTGGAGGTTTTTTTATGTTTGACGTGGTGACGTTTGGCGAGGCCATGATCCGCCTGGCGCCTCCTCATTTTCAGCGCCTGGAGCAGACGAGTTCGCTGAATGTTCAGGTGGGCGGCGGCGAGTTGAACGTGGCGGTGGGCGCCAGCCGTTTGGGTTTGAAAAGCACATGGGTGTCACGCCTGCCCAAGAACACGCTCGGACGCCTGACTGAGAATCGTGTGCGCCAGGCCGGCGTGGACACCTCCAATCTCATCTGGGCGGACGGTGGGCGGATGGGTTTGTACTTTGTCGAATTTGGCGCCGCCCCTCGCCCCAGTTCCGTGCTCTACGACCGCGCCCAATCCGCCATCAGCGGCATCAAGCCTGGCGAAGTGGATTGGAAGCGCGTTTTTACCGGGGCGAAATGGTGCCACACCAGCGGCATCACGCCCGCGCTTTCAGATTCCGCCGCGGCCGTAACGCGCGAGGCACTGAAGGCGGCCAAGGAAGCGAACGTCACTGTAAGTTACGATTTGAATTACCGCGGCAAATTGTGGACCCCGGAAAAAGCCCGGGCCGTTCAGGAACCTCTGATGGAGTTCGTGGACGTGCTGATTACGACGGAAGAAGATACCGGAGTCGTTTTCAAGATCAAGGCGGAAGGCAAGACCGACGCGGACGGCTTCGAGAGAGTTTCAGCCGAGAGTTATAAAGTTGTGGCGCGGCGCCTCCAGGAGCAATTCAAATTCAAAGCGGTGGCCATCACCCTGCGGGAAAATCCACTGGTGTGGCGCAATACCTGGACTGCCATCGCGTATGCGGATGGAAAATTCTTCGACGACGTAAAATATGAGCTCGAGATTGTGGACCGCATCGGCGGCGGCGATTCGTTTAGCGCCGGATTTATTTACGGCTACCTGGCAAAACAATCGTACGATGCCGCGGTTCGCTACGGAAACGCTTTCAGCGCTTTGAAACACTCCACACCAGGCGATTTTAATTGGGCAACGCTGGAGGAAGTTGAAAGCTTGCTGAAAGGCGCAAGCCTGCGCGTGGCGCGGTAGAAAAGAAACGATGAATAGTGAATGCTGAACCTAAGTTGAATGACATTCCATATTTTCGTTCACCATTCTTCATTCTGCGTTCAACGTTGTTTTTTACCCCTGGCCACTGGCCACCGAGGCTCACAACATGTCATGGACAAAAGAAAAAGCAGTGGCGCGGATTAGCGAGATCGGTCTCATCCCTATTGTCCGCACCCCATCATCCGAGGCTGCTTTCCGCGCGGCAGAAGCCATCTTGAGCGGCGGGATTGGCATTGCTGAAATTACCATGACCGTTCCCGACGCTTTTAAGGTGATGGAACGAGTCGTGAAAAGTTTCGGCGATCAGGTGCTGCTGGGCGCGGGAACGGTGCTGGACGCAAAAACCTGCGAGGCCGCGCTGGCGGCGGGCGCGGAATTTATTGTGACGCCCTCGCTGGAGCTGGACGTGATTCAAACGGCCAAGCGGCATAACAAGGCCTGCATTATCGGTGCGCTTTCGCCCACTGAAGTGCTGGCAGCCTGGCGGGCGGGCGCCAGCATGGTGAAGATTTTTCCCTGCGGTCCCGTCGGCGGCCCCAATTACATCAAGGCCCTCAAGGGCCCGTTCCCGAACATTGACTATGTCCCCACGGGCGGCGTGACCCTTGAGACTACGCCTGATTTCATTCGGGCCGGTGCCGCGGCTGTGGCGGTGGGTGGCGAACTGGTGGATGTGAAGGCGCTCCAGGCGGGAAATGTGGACGCGATCATCGCCAAGGCGCGCAAGTTTTTGGAAGCCGTTCGGGCAGGAAGAGAAGCGCATTGAGTGATTGGGCGATTAAATCATTGAGTGATTAAGTCAATGGGTCATTGTGCCATTGGAAAAGCAGAAATTAGAAACTAGAAATTGGAAACTTGATCTTGAAATTCGGATTTGAGAATCTCCATTTTATTCTTCTCTTTCAATGATTCAATGAATCAATCTTTCAATCAATTAATTCTAAATCATGAGCTCAACCCTTCTCCAAATAATACTTGTGGTGGTCATTCTGGGAGTGAGTGCCGTGGTCACCAACCTTTTTGCCCGCGCCATGTACATCACCTGCTTGAAATGCGGCACGCTTAACGCGCGGCGCAGAATCGTTTGCCGAAGCTGCGGCGAAAACCTCCGTCCCATTGAGCCTTTGGCATAGCCTTGAGCAATGGGTGGTGATAACAGCAGCCTCCGCATGCGCGCGACGCTCAACTTAGGATTTAGATTTCTAACCCTCGCGCCCACAAGCGCAGGGCGCTCGAGTCAAGATTTGTAACCCTCGCCCCCTTGGGGGAGAGGGTAGTCCGTGGGCCGACGGACTGGGTGAGGGGGGTGCGTCATGCACCAGAAGGAATCCATTACAAAATCCCAAACCTCCGCCAGACATCGCGACCGCATCCCAAAACGGATTGAACGTGGTCGGGCTATACGTAGCACGGGCGTCACGCGGGCCCCATCTTTCCTGTTTGCCATTCACCGTTTTACTGATGACTAGCCTACAGTTTGACACCCTTGAAGTTCACCCGGTATAGTTACATTTAAACCATGGCCTCGCGCGGTCTGACCATCGCCGATCAAATCACGATTCTGCGCCTCATTTTCATTCCCCTGTTTGCCATTCTGGAAATTGAGCGAAGTTACGGGTGGGCGCTGGCGGTGCTGGCCGCCGCCATTATTTCCGACTCATTGGACGGCACCCTGGCTCGTTACCTCCATCAGGAATCTCCGGTGGGCGTGGCGCTCGATCCCATCGCGGATAAATTTCTGATGGCCACCGCCTTTTTGCTCCTGGCTTTTCGCGGCGCGCTGCCCTGGTGGATCACCATCGTGGTGCTCAGCCGTGATGTTGGCTTGATTATCACGGCGCTCCTGATCACTCTCATCGCGGGCTACCGGCCGTTTCGGCCGTCACTTCTGGGAAAAGTCTCCACATTTTTTCAGATGGCCACCATCTTCGTCGCCGTTTATTCCCAGGCCCACGCCACTTTCACCACTTTCGCCGTGGTTCGCCTGGCAGTTTATCTAACCCTCGGTTTTACCCTGGCTTCCAGCGTTCATTACCTGATAATTCAAAGTACCGGCCATCACACAGCGGAATAAGTTGGGGAATTACTTGCGAGGCTGGGGGCCCTGATTAGGTTTTGCCGGCGCGCGCGGAATAATTTTCTGCGGGGGAAATGAAAGCGGAAGGGGTTTTTCAGGCTCGACGGGCGCCATGCCCCGCCATGCCAGCCAGCCGGCCACGGCGAACATTCCCAGCCAGCCGAGAGCCTTCACCAGGGCGGCGATCTGAGTGTCGTGCCGCAAAAGCCCCGTTTTGGAAAATAAATAGAACCAGTCATGAATCGTAAACTCCGCATCGCCCACCGTCACCAGTTGCAATTGCTGGGCGCGCGCGTCCGCCATGTAAGGAGCGATGTTCAAAAAGTTTTCGAAAAAGAAAAAAGCGCAAAAGGCGGTGCCGGGTGGTTGGCGCTGATAAACGAAAAAACAAGCCAGCAAAAACGGGACCAGCAACTGCATGAGGGTTCCACCCGCCACCATGATGGTCTGGCTGCCCAGCCAGCTAAACAGCAGGTGACCGCTTTCGTGAGTCACCAGGTTCACGTTGTCGATAATCAGGCCATCGGTCGCCCGCGCCGCATAAAGCAAAAAGAGCCCATAGAACACGAGCCACCCGATGAGCGCCGGTTTCGATACGGGTTCCCATTTTTCTTTGAGCTGGTCCATGAACTCGAATTCCATTGCGCACCGCCTCGGGCTTTTATGGCGCCCATTGTACCGGATTTTCAGAGATCTCTCGCGACTTGAAATCAGGCTGCCCGAAATTGACGCCGCTGGAGGACAGGTGTAGACTGCCGCTTTCATGCAATGGTATAAAAATTGATTGAAGCCAGGAGATTAAAGTGGCCACCAAACCATTCGAATATTACCAGGCAAATCAAAACCGTTTTCTGGAGGGGCTCACCAGCTTTTTGAAGATTCCGAGCATCTCAACGCTTCCGGAACATAAGCCGGACGTGCGGCGCGCAGCCGAATTTGTGGCAAACGATCTTCGCGACATGGGCATGCACGGCGTTGAAATCATCGAAGGCAAGCCGGAGCAGAACCCGCTGGTCTACGCCGAATGGCTGGGCGCGCACGGCAAACCGACGCTGCTGATTTA
The DNA here is from genome assembly GCA_035934315.1 of Terriglobia bacterium. Lineage (GTDB taxonomy): Bacteria > Acidobacteriota > Terriglobia > UBA7540 > UBA7540 > DASYXZ01. The sequence goes on from DASYXZ010000074.1 coordinate 18,719, forward strand.
CGGCCATTATGACGTTCAGCCCGCCGACCCGCTGGACGAATGGTTGTCGCCGCCCTTTGAGCCGGCCATTCGCAACCAGAATATTTACGCGCGCGGCGCGGTGGACGACAAAGGACAAACTTATCTGCTGGTGAAAGCAGTAGAAGGCTTCCTTAAGACGGAAGGCAAGCTGCCCATTAATATCAAGTTTCTTATCGAAGGCGAGGAGGAAATGGGCGGAGAGCACATAGAAGAATATGTTCCCAAGCACAAAGACAAATTGAAAGCGGACGGAGCTCTGATTTGCGATACGGAAATGTTTGCGCCCGAGTTGCCCACGCTCACCACCGGATTGCGCGGCCTCGTTTATACGGAAGTGGAAGTGCGCGGCGCCTCGCACGATTTGCATTCGGGCGTTTATGGCGGCGCGGCTCCCAACCCGTTCCAAGCGGTGGCGGAAATTATTGCCGGACTCAAGGGTCCGGACGGAAAAATTCGCATTCCGGGCTTTTATAAACGCGTCAAGAAACCGAGCAAGAAAGAATTGGACGCCTGGAGGCGGCTGCCCTTCAATGAAAAGGAATATTTAAAGAAGGAAGTTGGCTCGTCATCGCTGGTGGGTGAGAAGGGTTTCAACGTCCTCGAGCGAACATGGGCCCGGCCCACGCTTGAAGTCCACGGGATCCGCGGCGGGTTTACCGGCGACGGCGCGAAGACCGTGATCCCCGCCGTGGCCACCGCGAAGATCAGCATGCGCCTGGTTCCGGAAATGGATCCGAAAGAAGTGATGCGCCAATTCACTGCGACCATCAAGAAATTGACGCCCAAGGGGATCAAGACGACCGTGCGCTTGCTGAGTTCCGCGCCCGCTTCCGTGGTATCCACCGAAAACCGCTTTATCGAGGCCGCTGCCGCGGCGATGGAGCAAGTCTTTAAAAAGAAAACGGTTTATATGCGCTCCGGCGGCTCCATTCCCATCGCGGGCTTGTTTGGAATCCACCTGAGGGCGGCCGTGGTGATGATGGGCTTCGGCCTGCCCGATGATAATCTTCACGCGCCCAATGAGAAATTCCACCTGCCTAATTTTTATCGCGGGATTGAGGCGGTGGGGCGATATTTTGAATTGTTGGGGCAATAGTCGCCCGCCGATTGACAGCCCGATGTAGACATATGTTAAGTCATTCCTGAGCCAGAATTAAGAAAATCTGCCGGCAATTCTCTCCATCAAATCCAAGGACGGAAGTACAGGGCTAATGAGTTGATGCGCCATCAAGAAAATCCGAAAAAGCCTTAAACTGACGCAACGCGTTGCCGCGGCGCTGGTGCATGTGAGCCCCAACACCTGGGCCCGGTGGGAACGTGGTGAATCCAGACCGCGCGGGCTTCACCAAAGACGCGCGATTGCAAGCCTCCCTCGTATTGCCATACCCAATCCGCGGCGGAAGATTTCCAGGCACAATTCCGCGCAGATCTTTTCAAGGCGACCATCGAAGCCTTGGTCCACGGGCGCGACCTGGCTGAAATTTGTCGGAACGTGGGCCGGTGATGATGCGGAGAAACTGCTGAAAGAGGTGTACGCGCTGCGCGGCAAGGCTAAATTTTGAACGGTTAGTTGCTATACCGCGACAAGTCACCCTCTGCAACCAGAATTTCGTTTTTGTCTTCCAATCTTCTCCCTTCCTGAATTGAGGCATGTTATATTCCTCGCGTATCCTTAATCGCTGGGAGGAATGTGTGTCGACTTTCAAGCCTTTCGTCCCGCACGATTCGAACGAGCCTGAGTTCACTGTCAAGGCAGCGCTGGCCGGCATCATTCTGGCGGCGATATTCGGCGCGGCCAACGCCTATCTCGGAATGAAAGCCGGCCAGACCGTGGCCGCAACCATTCCCGCCGCGGTGATTGCCATCGCGCTATTCCGATTGCCTTTCTTCCGGGGCGGCGTGTTGGAGCAGAACCTGACGCGCACGGCGGCCTCGGTGGGTGAAGCCCTGGTGGCCGGGGCCATTTTCACCATTCCGGCTTTCATGATGGTGAACGTGGGCGGCCAGCGCCTGTGGACCGACTTGCGCAGCCACTACTGGGTGGGCACTTTTATTTTACTGTCCGGCGGATT
>DASYXZ010000092.1:0-3505 GCA_035934315.1 Terriglobia bacterium
GGCCTTGCGGCAGTAGTTAGAAATTTTCACGTTGGAGAATTCTGGCATGGCGGGAATCCATTCACTCCTTCCTATCAGGATTTGCTCGAGCAAGTGAACCGGCGCGGAATTACTATTCGCGAATTGGGAGCAGGTGATCGCTTCGTGCGCGGAACAACAACTCTCCTGGCTCTTTGGCCGCCAGTTGGCCCGGCAGCCCGCTTCTCATCCCAGGGGCCTACGCATGATGATTCGCTGGTCATGCGGATTTCGGATGGCGAGGGGAGCGTTCTCCTGCCGGGAGAAATCAGCGGCAAAATAGAACAGGAGCTGTTGGACTCGGGATTCCCCCTCGAAGCCCGCACACTGCAGGTGGCGCATGCAGGTTCGAAGAATTCTTCCTCATCGGAATTTCTACGGCGCGTGCTGCCACGGGTTGCGCTGATCAGCGCTGATGGTGGCGGAAGATCGGGCCAGCAGAGCTCAGATGCGCTTGAACGACTAAGGATGGTCGGGGCTCAGGTTTACAGGACGGACCTTGATGGCGCAGTGACGGTTAAAATGCAGGCTGGGTCGATCTCCGTTCATACTTACCGTGCTTCACCCACGGATTGAATGGGCGATTCGACTGCCAAAGTCACGGCTGGCGCGGGAACCAACTCAGGCGCTTGAAGCGTTCTATAAAGGCTGCGGGACACATGCGCGCCAAACAGCGTGACGACGGAGGAAACGTAAAGCCATGTCATCAAGGCCACGACAACGCCAATAGACCCGTAAACGTGGCTGTAATGGAAGAGTGGCAGAAGATGAGTGAACAACGTGCGCGCCGCTTCCCAAAAAATAGCCGTTAGGATTGCTCCCGGAAGCACCTTGCGGCTTCCCAGGTGGCGATTGGGCAGATGCTGGAAGAGGATGGTGAAAATCAGCAGTGTCATTCCAAAAGTGACCCCGGCAAAAGCGGTTTGGTAAAAATATTCCGTGAGAGCAGGCGCCGGATGAAGTTCGGCCCAGCCATACAAACTCTTCTGAAGATAGAGATTGACCCTGACCACGCTGGCGTAAGCCACAATGAACAACCCGAAGACAAAAGCCATTTCCAACGCAACGAGGTAACTTCGCCACCAACTCCGGCTCTTCTCTACCTCCCAGGCGCGGTTCAGCGCTTTCTCCAGGGGAAGAAACATTCCCGCCGAGCTCCACAAGAGAAGCAGAAAGGAAAATAATGAAACACGCCCAAAAGCCTGCGAGATGCGCACCAGTTCCTGCAAGATGAAATCCGGCTTCATGGGGAGGAAACCTTCCAGGACTACCGTAAGCTCACCACTGAGTTCGAAATGACGGATGTAAAGTCCGCTGAGACTCACCAGCAGAAGCAACAAAGGGAAGATGGAGAGCATGGAAAAGTAGGCAATCGATCCCGATACCGTCAGCGCGTCCTCCTTCAAGAAGGTCACGAGTGACTGGTCAAGGACATGGCGAACATTCCGCCATTGCCGTTTCGCGTTTCCAATCTTTTCGACGACGTTTGGAGTGGACATCGTCCTTGAGCGGCTGCGGCGCTGCGGTTCGACAGAATCGCCGGGGCGCCTCTTTCCCGCTGACCCCTAGATTATAATAATTGCACCCGCAACAGGTGGGAAAGTTTAACTGCCCGCCATCGCAAAAGATGGCGCGCGATAACCCGGTCTGAAATCATGGAAGAGAATCGCAAGGTGAGGCGCTTCCCGGCCCTCGCGGACCAAGACACGAGTCTTCTCCGCTGACTGCTCTAATAATTCCAGCCAACCTAATGGCCGGCAGATCCATTGGCGGGGGCCATGGTTACCGACTTTAAATTGCCCGTGATGGTGCCCACCGAAATGGTCATTTTGATCTGCAAGGGCAGGCGCTGCGGGTCGTCACTTAACCAGACGAGGAGCCGGCCTTTTTTATTGTAAAGGGTTCCAAAGATTTTGGGTTCGAGGCGGAAAGCCATGCGGTTTCCGAGCGCCGTGCGAAGTTGGTCGCGCGCCTGAACTTCCACGGTGACATCGTGCGTCTGGCCCCCGTCATTGAGGGTTACATGGATGTTCTGCCCCACGCGCAGGGGTTGATGGCGCAGAAAGTAAAAAGCGGTAACGATATCTTCCACGCATCCAGAGATTTTATTTTCGCTGTGTTTGGGCGGAGCATTGGGTTTGTTCAGGTCACGGTCATCCTGGACGGCCACACCACGGTCTGTGTTGAAGACGATACTAATTTCCCGCCGTCTGCTGTTCTCGCTAACTTTCTTCAATATCCTTTGTGAACAGAGTGTTTGGGGATTGAAGATCGAGTCAAAGTCGTCCTGAACCTTGAAGAGCAGGGACGCGAAGCCCTGCGTCCTGGCAGTGGTAAGGATTTCGGTAGGGTCAGTTCCATCCTTGCCGGATTTTAGCAGCGTCGCTACCACCCTTCCGGCGGTGAAGATGGACCAGTTCACATCGTAAGTTAAAGTTTCTCCCGGTGCGAAAGGGAAGCGCCCCGGAGCTTGCGCCCTGCCAGAGTTTGCGCTCGTGATGATGAGCAAGGCCAGGCTTAATTTGAATATCCGGTCGATTCTAAAATTCATTGCATACTCTTAGACGCAGTGAATAGTTAAAAGGCCGCTTCCTAAATAATTTATCGTAATTGCAGCTTCACCGCCAGAAAAACCAACCCGGCAAGATATCCCAGCGCCGCCTCATATTCGTGGTTTTTTCGATAACGCTTCCACTGGAATTCTTCCTCCGGGGTCAAGCTCTGCCTAACCTTGCGCGCGGCCACGAATGTCGGAAAGAAGAGTGGCGTCGATGCCGCGTACCGGGGGTACGCTTCATTGAATTGCCGGCGCAGAAAATCCTCCTCGCGGCGCATCACGGGCCAGTATACAAGGAGGAAAAAGATCAGGAAGCCCAGCCCCAGCGGCCAGGATCCCGCGGCGAGTGCAAAACCCACACCCATAAAAAAACTTCCGAGGTAAAGAGGATTGCGCGTGTATCGATAAGGACCCCTTGTCGCCAATGCCCGGCCTTTCTCAAGATAGCCAGCGGCAAGCGCCCGCAGCAAAAGCCCCAACAGTGCGATTCCACCCCCCGTTACAAGAAACAGCAAGGTCGGTTGGGACAAAATCACAAAAGCGACGCCCATGGCGAATCCGAGTGGCACCCGCCATTTTGCGGCCCAAGCCGCGTATCGGCTATCCATGCGCCCTCTCCAAACGCTCTCGAATGGCTGTCAGCACGGCGTCAACGGTGACGCCCTCGATGTAGTGCGGGGCTTTGGGACTGCGCGCAGACGGCGCCGGACGGCCGTTGGAGAGCGTAATGTCGCCGGGGAAAAAAGGTCCGTTACGTTTGGGAGTATTCGGGGAGCCAGCTGCCCCGAAGATGGCGACGAGGGGCGTGGAGACCGCAGCGGCGAGGTGCAGCGGCCCGGTATCTCCGGCGAGAAAGAGCCGGGCTCGCCGCACCAGGGCGATAAATTGAACGAGCGTTGAAGGAAAATAGTGCGCGTCACGTGAACCTGC
>DASYXZ010000105.1:0-11469 GCA_035934315.1 Terriglobia bacterium
CCGTAGAGCAGGCTCGCAAGAAAGCGAGTCATCGCGAGCGCGCCGATCACGCCGAGTCCCGCGCCAATCACGGTCAGCTTGAATCCTTGCCCGACAACAAGTTTCAGAACATCTTCGCCTCGCGCCCCCAACGCCATGCGAATACCGAACTCCTGCGTCCGCAGAGCCACGAGATACACAGTCACGCCATAGATCCCGGCAACTGCCAGCAGCGTTCCCATACCCGCGAACAACGTCAGTAGCCGCGTATATAACCGCAGCTTCGCGAACGAATCCTCGATCACCTGTTGCATTGTCGCCATGCGAAACAGCGGCTTGCCGGGGCTCACTTCGCGAATCGCTGCGCGGATCGCCCCCGCTAGCGCCTTCGTAGGCCCACTGCCCCTCACCACCAGGGTCGACCCTTGACCACGGATCTGCGCAAAGTTCTGGGCCACTGCGTTGTAGATCTCGGGTGTGGCCGGAACACTCAACGTCTCCTGCCGCACGTCGCCCACTACGCCAATGATCGTGCCTCGATCCGTGCTGCGGCCTACGGGATCCTCATCAGGGAAATACTGCCGCGCCAGCGCTTCGTTCACCAGGATGACCCTTGGAGCGCCGGGGCCATCGCGTGGGGAGAATTCCCGGCCCGCGCGGAGCGGGATGCCCATGGCCCGAAAATATCCAGGTGTCACGTAGCGCAATTCCGACTCGAGTAGCCCGGGACGCCCGGGGATCGTGAAGAAACCGGCCCAACCGGAATTCTGAAGCGGCAGCAGGGAAATCAAACCTGCGGCGCGCACGCCGGGAACCTGCGCCACGCGCTCCTCGATCGCCGCCGATTCCTGCGCGCCCGACACCACTATGTGCACCGTTAACACGTTTTCCGCGTCCAGGCCCGGGTTGGTTCGCTGCAGATTGAGAAATGTTCGCAGCAACAATCCCGCGCCGGCCAGCAAGACGAACGCCAGAGCAATTTCCACAACGACGAGGCAGTCCAGAACCATCGTTCGCACGGTGCGGCTGTTAGGAGCGCTCGCGCCGCGGCGCGCCGCCGTGATCGCGGGAGCGAGACCAAATCCGATTCCCGCAGTCACGCAAGCCGCCAGCAGAAACGCAAATACCCGCCAGTCCAGCCCGATTTCCTCCGCCCGGGGAATCTGCGCCGCCGCGATTCTTATCAGAATCCTGTTGCCCCACACCCCGATCCCAAGGCCAGCCACGCCGCCGCAGAGTGCAAGCAACAAGCTCTCCGTTAAAAACTGCTGCATCATGCGAAAACGGCTCGCCCCCAGCGCCGCTCGAATGGTGATCTCACGGCCGCGGGACACTGTGCGGGCCAGCAGCAAATTTGCCACGTTCACGCACGCCGCGAGGAGCACCATGCCGACGGCGCCGAGCAGCACGAGCAGTGACTCCCGGGCTTGTCCGCTCACGACATCTTTCAGCGGTCTGATACGCACCACACGGTTGGCCTGGGACGGTCCCTCCATCGCATTGAGTTCCTGTCGCGCCGCCTCTATCGCAGTTCCCTTTTTCAGCCGCGCTAGCACGGCCTGCAGTCGCCAGTCGGGATGTTCTGCCGGCGGACGCCACGGAACCCACAGGTCGGTGGAAGAGAAGCTAAATAGGTCGGTGGAAGTGGATCTGTATGGGAATTGAAATCCCTCCGGCATGACTCCGATCAGAGTGAATGGCTGTCCATCGAGCGTTATGCTGCGTCCGATGACCGACCTATCTCCGCTGAAGTGCCCTTGCCAAAACCCGTAGGACGCCACTGCCACGTTCAGAGGATCGCCCTCGCCAAACGTTCGTCCCGTCAGCGCTGCCACTCCCAGCAGGCTGAACAATCCGTGCTCGGCGGCTACCGTTGACACCTGTTCCGGTTCCCCAACATCTTGAAGATTCCTGCCGGAATTACTGTAGGAGATCATCCCCTCGAAGAGACTGCTTTGTGTTCGCCACTCTTCGAAGTCCCTGTACACTACGCCCCCATCAAAGCCACCGTGGAACTTATCGCGAGGCTGCGTCTCGTCTAGCTGTACAAGCCTCGCCGGGTGGGCGAACGGCAGCGGCCGCAGCAATACCCCGCTCACCACGCTGAAAATCGCCGTATTCGCCCCGATGCCCAAAGCAAGCGTCAGGACGGCCACGATGGTGAAGCCGGGATTGCGGCGTAACTGACGTGCCCCGTAACGGAGGTCTTGCAGCAAGGTTTCAAGCCAACGCCATCCCCACATGTCGCGCGTGACTTCTTTGACCAAGGCGATGTTCCCAAATTCGCGGACGGCGGAAGTGCGAGCCTGTTCGGCGGGTTCTCCTTGCGTGATGTGCTCCCGTGCGGCCATGGGCAGGTGAGCCTGGACCTCTTCCTCCAGGTCTTCCTCGCGCGCCTTGCGATGAAAAAGCCAATTAGAGAAATTCATCACCGGCCTTCCTCGCGCACGGGGTGCATGATCCCCGCGATGGCTTTCACAATTTCCTTCCAGCGGACCTGCTCGGACAACAACTGCCTCCTGCCGGCAGCGGTGAGGCGATAGTATTTGGCGCGCTGATTGCTTTCCGTCTGTTTCCACTGCGATGAAACCCAGCCCTGTTTCTCCAGCCGATGGAGCGCCGGATAGAGCGAGCCCGTCTCCACCTGCAGCACGTCGCCTGAACGCCCGCGAATCGACTGGCTGATGGCGTATCCGTGTTGCGGCCCCCACTGCAATGTTTGGAGGATGAGCAGGTCAAGAGTGCCTTGCAGCAACTCGACGCGATTCTGGTACGGCTCTCTGGGGTTCTTCATAGGTGTAGGCACACTACACCCAGAGGGGTAGGATGTCAACCCTTTTTAATTTTGCAGGAATTTAAGATGATCTTCCAATTCTTGCGGCGAGATCCCGCTCGACAACTTAACCTGAACGCCGCCCAACTGCGCTGAGGCTTGACATTCATAATTCATAACTCATAATTCATCATTCCCACCTTATCCCTTCCCTTGCTCCCGGAGATTGAGTTTCACTGCCCTTCCCTCGCCAAATTTTCGTGTCAGCCAGTCTTCCATATCGGCCTGGAGCGCGGCCAGATCCACACGAAAGCTTGCTTCCAGTTGACCGTCCGCAATTGGCAGGATCTCATCAAATGCTGAGCGTCCGGTAAAGCTCCTCATACAAAAACTATCCAGCCAGGCAATCGGGCAGGCCTGCGGCCCCTGTGGCCCTGTCAGTTCGGCTTTGATCTTGCGCGCAAACATAAGAGGAAAAGTTAAAAGTTAAAGGTTAATAATTAAAAAATCGCTTCGTCCAATTCCCGATCTTTAGGGTATCAACTGGAAAGCAATAAGTCGAATGGAAGTCAGGCAAAACAATTGAAAATCAAAATCATAAGTTTCGTGCTCCTAAATTTTAACTCTCACCTTTCGCCTTTTACCTGTTGCTTGTAAACTCTCAATTGTTGAATAAACCTGACCGTCTCAAACATCACCGATGGGCGCCAAGAATCAAGTGGGCCCTGGCGCGACTGGCCTTCCGGGCATTCCCGCGTCTCGCGGCGGGATCACTGGCAGAAGCTGCCTCCGGCCTCGTCGTCCCCCGAATTCCGTTTTTGTTCTCGCAAAACTTGCGCGAGCTTCCTCCTTCATTGAATAACGAACTTCTGGATCTATTTGGCGGCAGCGAAAAGACTCTTTCAAACCAATTTACGTTTCAGGCTCACACCCAAACATTTCCAGAGGAAATCAATTGGGAAACTCATCCCAGCGCGGCCTGGCGCGCCGAATTTCATGCTTTCGATTATGGCCTCGACCTGGCGCTGAATTACCGGATATCCGGCGAGGGGGGCTATGCGCGGCACCTCCGCTATCTTATTGCCCACTGGATCGGCGCCAACCCTCCCGGTCAGGGAACCGGCTGGAAGCCGGGCCCGCTGGCGCGCCGCGTGCGAAATTGGATTTTAGCCGCCGATCTGGCGCGACAGGATTGGGAAAGCGACGCGGTATTCTTCAAGCTGATCACACAAAGTTTGGCTCTTCAAGCGACATTTCTCCAGCAATACGCGCCGGCCTTCTCTTTTACAGAAACAGCTTTGGATTCTGCGCGCGCGCTGCTGCTTGCCGGGAAATGTTTTGAAGGTAAAAAGGGGGACGAACTTTGGCTCGCCGGCCGGAACATATTATTAAACGAGATTGATTATCAGTTCGCTTCAAGCGGAAGCCATGCGGAGTCGCGCCCCGCCGCGCAATTGAATCTCGCTCAAGCCGTGATAGAATTTCTCATCTTCTCCTCCAAAAATAACGGCGAAGATGATGAACGAAGCTTCGTTAAAGAAAAGCTGCGCGAGCTTCTTAAGTCGATGGAAGGCATTCTGCTTCCCGACCGAACCCTGCCCCTCTTCGGACCCGCTCTCGCTTCTCCAATCGATGACATGGCCGATCTTTTCGCTATTGCTGCCGTATTGTTGAAAGAACCTCTCTGGAAGAATCTGGCGGGAAAGTTTGGCGTTCTTCCCTACATGCTTTTGGGTGAGAGCGGCAAGACCGATTTTGATCATCTTCCGGAGGCTCAATCGAATACCGGCACCGCGTCGAACCCTCAGTGTGCCCTCTATCGTTTGAGCAATACGGGTGGGTCTGCGATAGTCATCAACGGCCGTCTGCCTCGCACGCCTGAGGACCATCAGGACGGCCTCACTTACGAGCTTGCTATTCGCGGCCAGCGGGTGGTGGTGGACTCAGGCGCTTTTGCGGGAAACCACGGCACCAGCGAAAAATATTTCTCCAGCGCGCGCGCCCACAACGTTTTACTTGTCGATGGCAACGGGCCGCATCACGGCAGCTCTCATCAATTCCATCCACCGGCGGAATTATGCGAACTCGCAGACGGGAGTATGGAATCACGCTTGACCCAGCGGGGACTCCTGTTTCCAGGCGTAGCCCATCAACGGGCGTGGTATTGCCTGGGTGAAGAGAACTGTGTAATTCTCGACCGGCTGGATGGCAAACGTCGCCATAGCGCCATAAGCCTGATTCATTTTTATCCGACTTTTGAGATCGAATTACGAGACAATTCAGCGCTCGTCCTCAGCCATTCGCTGAATCTAACGGTTTTTCCCCTCGGCCCTCCCCGCCAGGCTCACCCGAAGATGGTGGCGACGCGCGGCGATCATTCGGAATTTCCGGGATGGTTCGCACCCGAAAACGGAATGAAGTTCCCGGCAGGCGTGCTGCGGCTTGAGTGGAAGGATTTCTCGTTGCCCTTTGTGGGGGGCTATCTCATCGTACCTGGCACCGAATTAAGTTTCGAGCCCGTTGAAATGGATACCCCTGCCGGTAGCATCAGCTTCCGGCTGAGTGGGAAACAATATTGTCTTTCCGTGGGATAAATACTTGATCTGCCATGGGTGAGGGCCAGCAGTCTACCCTTTCAAGAATGAGAACCATCTGCGCTTGTTTTTCTTGGGATGAGGGTCAATCGGCTCCGGTCCCGGCGGCAACGGCTTCCCGTTTATAACTGCTTCCTGATTTTTCTCCAACAGCAGGTCAGCCACTCCTTTTCCCCGAACCTCAACCACTTTCTTATAGCAATCAGACAAAATAGGCGGACGGTACTTGAGGTCGTGAGCATCCGATGCGAAGAAGTGGACGAGATTTTGCTCCAGCCAAAGTTCGGCAAATTTTTGCGGGCCGGGACCAAACCCGCCTGTATAGGATTTTGCCGTGATCTGAGCCAGGCAGCCTCGGGTGACCCAATGATATAAAAGCTCAGGCTTCCGAACAAAAACCGGGTTCCGTTCGGGATGGGTAAGGATCGGAACCAGTCCGGCACATTCGATTTCATAGAAAACGTTGTCAAGCTGTTCGGGAATGAAGTGCTCCCCAAATTCCACCAAAACGTACTCGGTATGATTAATGGTGTATTTGTCGGGCTTTTCAATCAGACGTCGAACGTTGTCAAACGAAAGATGGAAATCACATCCGAGCATCAGTTGGGGAGACTCACCGGCCGCGCGTTGCAGGTCCGCAAGTTTGGCCTGATTCGCTTCGGCCTGAAATTCATAAGTGTAATTGCAATGCGGTGTCGCAACGAGGTGCGTGATGCCGTCGGCCGCCGCCATCTTGATCATCTCAACGGCGACTTCAAATGTTTTCGCGCCATCGTCCGTGGCGGGCAGAGGGTGGCAGTGGATATCGATCATCAGGATGCTTCACCTCGTTCGATCAACGCCGAAATCGATTCATTCTATCCCGACTTGGCTCGTTACCCAAAAAAATCCTTTGTATTAGATTCCTCTCTGACTTTTCCAACTTGACGACCTATGTCACTCTACGATTTGTGCTCCTCCTTAGGAGTTGGCTGCAGAAGCCCTCAGAAAATAGGGATATCTAAGAAGATTATTTAAGCTTCATTGTTGACAATTCGAAATTGCTTGGGTTGACATATCTGCCGAAAACCGTATTTTAATATGTTAAAAATAGTAGTTTGGAAAATTAAAAGGCGTTAGAAATTCCGTTAAAATCAGCCTCATCTAATTGATATATAAGGATTTGAAAGATGTTTTCCACGATCAATTTTTCTTGAAATTTTTGGCATATGACGTGCTGATAAGAATGGCGAGCTAACACCAGCCTATCAATGATAGATAGGGGAATTTGGTGCCAGGCTCAAAGATTAGACCCCAATACCCGACGCTTGGAGGGAGGAGTGACATCCTCCCTCCTTTTTTTGTATGGGCATCCACTTTTCCACTTGCAGCCTTTATCCCCACCTCAATGACTGACCCGAGCCTTAGCGGCCACAGGTTTGTTTCGATCCGCAGCGTAACGCAGTGACAAAGGTACGCAACGAATATCGTCGCGCGACAACTCGGAGCCAAAGTCGGATGCAAAAGAACCTTCCGGCTATTGCGACGGCTGCTCACGAGTGAGACAATGAATTGTTCCCAGCCCCCAGACAAGATCAACCGCGTGGATGCCCACCACGGTGCGGTGAGGAAAAAGTTCGGCGAGGACGCCCAAAGCAACGCGGTCATTCGGGTCGTTGAAAGTGGGCACAAGCACGAAAGCATTCGAAATATAAAAATTGGCGTAACTGGCCGGCAATCGCTGGCCGCCAAAATATAGCGGCGCGGGCATGGGCAAATGCGCCACTTCGATTTTCGAACCGTCCTCCAGCCGCATGCCTTGCAGCCGTTCGCGGTTTTCTTCGAGCGCCCGGCAGTTCGCATCGTGGGAATCATCTTCCTGCGCCAGCACCACTGTGCGCGGTCCCACAAAGCGGCAAAGATCGTCCACGTGCCCGTGAGTGTCATCCCCGGCAATTCCCGAGCCCAGCCACAGGATATTCGTCACGCCCAGGAACGATCGGAGGGCCATTTCCACTTCGCTTCGGGAAAATCCCGGATTGCGAACCTGCGTCCCCTGATCAAGCAAACACTCTTCCGTGGTCAAGAGAGTTCCGCGACCGTTGATGTCAATGGCGCCGCCTTCAAGCACGAAATCGCGGCCTTTATAATTTGCGCGAAAAAGCCGGCAGTTGAGCTGCCGCGCCACACATTCCGGAACCGTAATATCTCTTTTCCAATTTGGATAGCGCGCCCAGGCATTAAATTGGAACCGGGCAATCGCCGTTTCGGCCCGCCGTCCGCTTTTGCGAAGGAAGATGGGGCCGCAATCGCGCGTCCAGCCGCGATCAGTGGGGATATTGAACATTTCAACCAGCGACAAATCAACGCCCACGCGCTCCAGGACCCGGCTCGCCTGCCCTGCGTGTGACGAATCGCGTACCAGGAGCCGAACCTTCTCGCCCTGCGTAATCTTTCTGACGATTTCGCCGAACACCCAGGGAATGGGCGCAAACTTGCCCGGCCAGTCGCTCCAGTTGTGCGGCCAAGCCAGCCATGTAGCCTCGTGGCGGTCCCATTCCGCCGGCAGAGTGAAGCCCAACGCGGCCGGACTGTCCGGTTCGAATGCATCCTGCAACTTCGCTGGTTGGGCGGGTTTTTTCGATGCCGCGTGCGGGCGCTTCTTCATCTAAACTTTATCTCTCCAGACCTCGTCGTCAAGTTGGCGTTGTTCGATGCCGCCATAGGCATCAACACGGCGGTCGCGCAGGAAGGGCCAGTTGCGCCGGACTATCTCGATGCGGTCCAAATCCACCTCAGCAAAAAGAATTTCCTCACGGTCGGCGGAAGCTTCGGCAATTACAATTCCAAAAGGATCGCAAACAAAAGAAGATCCCCAGAACTCAATGCCCTGTCCAGCCCCGGGCTTTTTCGCGCCTTTGATTGGCGGAGTAGCTTCGAACCCAACTCGATTCACCGCCGCAACATATACCCCGTTGGCAATGGCGTGACCTCGCTGGACAGTTCGCCAGGCGTCATGCTGTACCGCGCCGTGGCGTTCCTTTTCGTCCGGATGCCACCCAATGGCCGTGGGATAAAACAAAACGCTCGCGCCAGCCAGCGCCGTAAGGCGCGCCGCTTCCGGATACCACTGGTCCCAGCAAATCAGCGTGCCAATTCGTCCCTTGCTCGTGGTGAAGGAGCGAAAACCGAGGTCGCCCGGGGTAAAATAATATTTTTCGTAGTACGCCGGATCATCAGGGATGTGCATTTTTCGATAGAGCCCCACCATCGTTCCGTCGGCATCAATTACCGCCGCGCTGTTATGGTGGAGGCCGGCGGCGCGGCGCTCAAAAACCGGCGCAATCACAGCGACGCCCAACTGGCGGGCAACGCGTCCCAGCGCTTTGGTGGTTGGTCCTGGAATTGTCTCGGCCAGGTCAAACGCGGCGAGATCTTCGCGCTGACAGAAATATTGGGAGCGGAACAGTTCCGGCAGGCACACGATTGCCGCGCCGCCGCGGGCCGCCTCTTCCACTCTGGCGATGGCGCGTGCCAGGTTTTCCTGTGGGTCGACGGTCATGGACATCTGAACGAGACCCACCTTGAATTTTCTGGACGCTTCAGTGTCCTTGCGGTCCATGCGGTCATTACGGCTCATGCGAGAAAGCTAACATAAAAATGCGAAAGGCTCCAAGAGGTTTGCGCATGCCCTCCAGTTCTGCTTGACTAAAAAAATCCCGCTGGCTACAGTGCTTTTTGGGCGTAGTAACACACCACATCAATTCTTAATCCGGTTCAATGATGAGCAACGGCTGGGCAGACGATTTTCTGAAGCGCAAGGTGCTGGCCATCCAGGATTTCACCGGCCTCGTTTTCATCTCGCTTCGCCTGATTTTCAGTGCGCCGCGCTACTTTACCGACACTCTTCTGCAGATGGACGTAATCGGTTTTGGCTCCCTGCCCATCGTTTTGCTCACCGGATTTTTTACCGGAGGCGTCCTCGCCCTCCAAACTTACAGAACCCTGGGTACTTTCGGCGAGGTCGGATTACTGGGACAGGCCGTTTCACTATCTGTGGTCCGTGAGTTGGGACCGGTTTTAACCGCGCTGATGGTAGCGGGGCGGAACAGCTCCGGCATCGCTTCTGAAATCGGCTCCATGCTGGTGAGCGAGCAAATTGACGCCATGCGCGCGCTGGGCACCGATCCGCTGCGCAAACTGGTGGCGCCGCGCATGTATGCCACGCTCATCGCTCTGCCGCTCCTCACCATCCTTTCCGATTTCTTCGGATTGCTGGGAGGATTTTTTGTGAGCTACTATACGGCCCATCTCACTTCGGACCAGTATTGGACTTCCGCGTATCAGGCGCTGGATTTCCAGGACGTCATCCAGGGCTTGCTGAAGCCGGTAATCTTTTCAGTGGTCGTCGCCGGGATCGGATGCTACTTTGGCCTGCGCACCAAAGGCGGCACGGAAGGCGTGGGTCGTGCCACCACCCAGGCCGTGGTGGCAGCCTCCGTCCTGATCCTGGTTCTCGATTTTTTTATCACCAAGTTTTTAATTGGAATTAAATTTACCTAGCCCGACGTCAACTATATTTTATGGACGCCGTCGCACAAACTCCGGCCCTCGAATTTCGCCACGTAACTCTCTCCTTTGATGAGAAGCCTGTTCTCTCTGACATTTCATTTCAAATGGATCGCGGAGGAACGCTTATTTTGCTCGGAGTCGCAGGCGCCGGCAAATCCGTCCTGCTCAAGCTGGCTGTGGGGCTCTTGAGGCCGGATTCCGGGGAAATCTTGGTGGATGGCGAAAACATGGCGCCGCTTCCTGAAGCGCAGTGGCGTCCTCTGCGCCAGCGCATGGGGATGGTATTCCAGGAGGGCGCGCTTTTCGACTCACTCACGGTCTATGAAAACGTCGCATACCCGCTCCGTGAGGCCGGCGAGAAGCAGGAAGAAAATATCGAGCGGCGCGTGCGCGAGGTTCTGGGTTTTGTTGAGATGGAGCCGGCGATCGACAAGATGCCTTCAGAGCTTTCGGGCGGCATGCGGCGCCGTGTTTCCATTGCGCGCGCCATCGTCAACCAGCCGGGCCTGATGCTTTACGACTCGCCCACGGCGGGACTGGATCCCGTGACCGCGCACACCATCACGGTTTTGATTGCGAAACTCCGTGATGTCGGGCATGTGACCTCCATGGTGGTGACGCATCGCCTGCAGGACGGCTACGCTCTGGCGAATTTTATTTACTCGCCGAACACGCAGGCGCTTATCCCCAGCCCGACCAACGGTGCGGCTTCTCATTCTCCCGCCACACGCTTCATGGTTCTGCGCGATGGCGGCATATACTTTCAGGGAAGCGCGCAGGAACTGGCACATTCTGCCGACCCTTATCTGCGCAGATTCCTGGCATGATGAAACAGTGGCTGATTGAGGGATGTTGAGGAGTCATTCCCGCGAAGGCGGAAATCCACGGCGTCGTCATGACCGAAAGAAAGGAGGGCGGCCCCCCGCTTTCGCGGCGGTGACAATCTATTGAGGCTCGCAAATTTTGGTGACATTCATTCGTTGTAGCGGCGCTCTCTGAGCGCCGAAAACACGGCGGTCGGAGACCACCGCTACAATAGAGGTCGTCACCATAATTTGCGAGCGTGAGTAAGCCCCCAGTCATGCCCGCGCAGGCGGGAATGACGGCGTAGTGGAGGCGACGTGACTTACAAATGACGCCATTACTTGATACCCTTATTTCGGTTGGTACGGAGAAGATGACAAGGTCGCCGAAAAAAGCAATCCCCACGCGGACTTTGGTCGCGTCATTCACATTCGTGACAATGTTGTTCCTGGGCTCGAGCGCTGCGGCCCAGGACAACTATGAGATTCAGGTCTACGGCTATGATCTTGTTCCACCGCACCACACCATGGTGGAACTTCACAGCAACTTCGCCTTTGAGGGCAGCAAGGATATTCAGGACGGCGTCCGCCCCACCGAGCACGCTCTGCACGAGACCATCGAAATCACGCACGGTTTCACTCCCTGGTTTGAAACCGGGTTTTATATATTCACCAGCTCGCGCAATGGCGACGGCGTGGACTGGGTGGGCGACCACATCCGCCCGCGATTCAGCATTCCAGAAAAATGGCACTGGCCGGTGGGCTTGAG
>DASYXZ010000129.1:0-3715 GCA_035934315.1 Terriglobia bacterium
TCGCGCCTTGCAGCTCAGCAACTTGAGATTGCATTTTCGGGGGTTCATTCGCAGCCGCTAAATGGGGCTGCATCGGGAAATGTGAAACTGTCCACCAACTCCTTGCCGGGGATGGAATCACCGTCGGGTCCCGCCACGAAAGGCAACAATTTGGGCGGCAGGGAGCAAACGCTCACCGCAGCGGCGGTTCAGTTTATTTTTCGTCCGAAACAACAGACTCTACAGAGGGCACAGACTGTTGGTGTTGGCCATCTTTTGCTTGTTCCCGCCGACGCCAAAACGGGAAACCGCGAGATATTCGCGAACCCGCTGGTGATGGACTTCGACGCACACAGTCGTCTGGAGACGCTGCAAGGACTTTCCCAGACCAAAATTATCTTTCAGCCCTCCAAGCAGGCCCCGCCGAATAGTCCTCCGCAGGAGAGCAGTTCGGACCGGCTTAAGGCGACGTTCGACTCCGCAACCGAAGCGCTTGGTGAAGTGACCCAATCCGGCAATTTCCAATTCAGCGAAGGCGATCGAAAAGGGCGCGCCGACCAGGGACTCTACGAATCCCGAACGCAAATCCTGACGTTGACCGGGCGCCCGCAAGTCTTGGACCCCGACACGCGGGTTCGTGCTGACCGCATCGTGGTGGATCTTGCCAAAGATTCCGCCGAGGGCTTGGGACACGTTCAGTCAACCCATTTGGACATCACGAGCCAGGCGCCAGGGCACGGAAAAGGTATCCCCACGAATGTGGTGGCGGATCGAATGCTGGCCGTCAGGGCGAGTCAGTTTGTTCATTACGAAGGACACGTGCGCGCGTGGCATGGTCAGGATGTGGTGGAGTCTCCTGCTCTGGATGTTTACAAGAAAGAGCGGCGAGTCACATCGGTATCCAAAGTGCTGACGTCGTTCGTCCAGCCGCCATCGACCAACCCGAAGAGCGGCGCGACCCCGGGCGCATCCAGGAAAGGACCTCGCCCCGTCACCATCAGCGCCGATCGCCTGGATTATTCTGACGACGGCCGCAAGGCCAGCTACCTGGGCAATGTGGTATTGCAAACCGAAGAGACAACGCTGCGCGCGGACCGATTGGACGTTTACTTTTCCGCCGGTGTAACAGCCGGGACATCAGCCGAGTCATCGCAAATTGACCGCGCCGTCGCTGAGGGTCATGTCTCCGTGGCGCAACCGACACGCCGCGCTACCAGCGAGCGCGCCGAATACTCCGCCACACAAGGAAAAATTTTGCTGACGGGCGGACCGCCTGCGGTTGTTGACGCGGTGCAAGGGTACACCACGGGCCGCCGTTTGACTTTGTTTCTTCACGATGATACGATTTTTGTGGACGGAGGTGAAAAGTCGCCGACACTCTCCAAGCATCACATCTCCCCATGAGCGACCATGCAGATCCTCTCCACCATCGATCTCACCAAGTCCTATAAAGGCCGCAAGGTTGTTGACGACATCAACCTGGAAATCGCCCAGGGTGAGGTGGTGGGCTTGCTGGGCCCGAATGGCGCGGGCAAAACAACCACTTTCTATATACTTGTGGGACTGGAATCGCCTGACTCCGGCCAGGTTCTCCTCAACGGGAATGACATTACCAGACTGCCCATGTATCTACGGGCCAGAAGCGGCATCAGCTACCTTCCCCAGGAACCTTCTATTTTCAGGAAGTTGACGGTGGAAGAAAATATCCTGGCCGTCATTGAGACTCTGCCCCTCACGGCCCACCAGCAAAGAGAACGGCTGGAAGAGTTGATTGAAGAATTGGGCTTGCAGGCGGTGCGCCGTAATTATGGGTTCGTCCTTTCAGGAGGAGAAAGGCGGCGTGTTGAAATCGCCCGAGCCCTGGTTATTTCGCCTTTCTTCATATTGTTGGACGAACCTTTTTCCGGCATCGATCCACTGACCGTTTTGGATATCCAAAAAATAATCGTGCAACTCAAAGAATCTGGTATCGGCGTGTTGATGACGGACCACAACGTGCGTGAAACTCTCCGGGTTACCGATCGGGCATATATCATTAACAATGGTCGAATCTTCCGGGCCGGAACCCCGGAGGAATTGGGGAATGATGTGGAAGTGAAAAAGGTCTATTTAGGCGATAATTTTCAGTGGGCAATCTGATGGGCGGACAACACTCCAGGCTCGGACTAAGCCTCAAGGTGGCGCAGAAGCAGATTCTGACGCCGGGGCTTGTCCAGATGGTAAGCGTTCTCGCGCTTAACCGCATCGAATTACGTGAGATGATCAATCAGGAAGTAACGGCGAATCCGGTCTTGGAAGAGCTGCCCGATGACGCTCCCACCCCTGAGGAACTTTCGCAGAAGACGGACGCGGAACTGCCCATTGGCCCGCCTGCTGACGCTGAAGTGCATGCCGGCGAAAATCACGATTCCTTTCAAGAAATCGATTTTGGCAGTTTCTTTGACGACTACCTGGATCCCGGTTACAAGTCGCCCGCGGCCGAGGTCACGGAAAAGCCCTCCTTTGAAAATTTTCTTTCCAAGCCGTCGTCGCTCGCCGACCACCTGGAATGGCAGTTAAACCTTTCTCTCTGCTCCGACGCGGTCCACGAGGCCGGCGTCTCCATCATCGGCAACTTGAATGAAGACGGTTACCTGACGGCCAGCCTGGAGGAGCTGGCGTCCACGGGGGGCCACGCCCCGGAGGATGTTGAGCGCGCCCTGAAGCTGATTCAGGAGTTCGACCCACTGGGTGTCGCTGCCCGGGACTTGCGCGAGTGCCTGCTGCTGCAACTCCACGTGCTGGCCCCGGAAAATACGCTGGCCCCGCGAATCGTTTCCGATCATCTCAAGCAGCTCGAAAATAAACAGTATAAGGAAATCGCCCGGTCGCTCGACCGCCCCCTGCAGTCGGTTGAGCGCTGCGTGGAGCTCATCCGAAAACTGGAGCCGCGGCCGGGTCAGCGATATAACAACGCCCAGCCCAATTTGATTGAGCCCGACGTTGCCATTGTTAAAACCAGCGACGGATACCGGGTGGTGGTCAATGAGGATGGCCTGCCCCAGTTGCGGCTGAGCAAGCATTACCGCCGGATGCTGGAGAGCGAAAGCGCCACCCGCGACGTGCGAAATTACGTTAAGGAAAGATTTACCTCCGCCATTCAGCTTATTAGAAATATAGAGCAGCGCAAACAGACCATCATCAAAGTTTGCGAAGCTATCGTGCGAAGGCAGATTGATTTTCTGGACCAGGGTATCGACGCGCTCAAACCGATGATGATCAAGGATGTGGCGGAGGAGGTGGGCGTCCATCCTTCCACCGTCAGCCGGGCAGTGGCGCACAAGTATGCGCACACTCCGCAGGGCGTCTTCGAGCTTCGGTATTTTTTTTCGGAGGCGGTCCAGGGCCCTTCGGGAAGCGCAACTTCGCTGGTTAATTTGAAGAGGCTGGTAAAGAAAATGATCGAGGAGGAGAACTCAGCCCAGCCTCTCACCGACGAGCAGATCACCACGCGCTTGCGCGAGCAGGGCATTTGTGTGACACGCCGGACGGTGGCTAAATATCGCGAGGATATGAGAATTCCGAGCACGCATCAGCGCAGAGTGAAGGCGTGAAGAATGATTTGGCACTGCTGTTTATTGCCGAGATTCGAGGAGGTTGAGCCATGCGCATCGATTTCACCGGCCGGCAGATGGAAATCACATCGGACCTTCGTCAATACACGGAAGAACGCTTGCAGACGTTCACACGTCTTCTC
>DASYXZ010000132.1:0-20421 GCA_035934315.1 Terriglobia bacterium
TCAAGCTCACCATCGAATGGTCTCATCGCCGTATCGATTTCCTGGCGAAAAGGAACTGAGCTTGCGAGCTTGTCAACCTCTAGGCCTGCGGCCAGTTGGCGAAACCGATTAAATTCTCGTCCCACTACCGGCTTCAATCCCTTGGAGGCAGATTTCAACCAATGTTCATCAATTTGAGTTAAGAGTCCATTCTTTCGCGCCAGCCAACGGTCACGAAGAGTCTTGCACAATTGATCGCGGTCGGATTCGCTTGAGGCGCCACTGGCCACCAGCGCTTGCCGCTCGCTTTCCATCGCGGCTCGCACTTCGGCAAAGAGCGCCTCGACGCCAGCGGCATCGGTCACGCCGAGCTCCGAAAGCGTTTTGCCAACTTTTTCGTCGATGGTCATGAGGGTAGGGGCAGGCCTTGTGTCTGCCCGGGCCGAGGGGCGACCACGAGAGTCGCCCCTGCGAAATCAGGAAGGGCACGCTGAGGCGTGCCCCTACGCCAAGTCTTCGATGGGTTACGCTTCGGCTATCGCCTTTTGACTTTTAACTGTCGACTGTGAACTATTAACAGCCGTTCTAACTTTTCCGGCCAATTCTGCAAAGCCCGCCGAATCGAGGGCCGCCATCTCGGACAGCATTTTTCTGTCGAGGACAATTCCCAGCTTCTTGAGGCCAAAAATAAACTGGCTGTAGGTAAGCTGGTTCAGTCTTGCGGCCGCGCCGATGCGGGTGATCCAGAGGCGGCGAAAATCCCGCTTGCGTCGTTTGCGATCGCGGTAGGCAAACCGGCCCGCGCGATCCGCAGCCTCCTTCATGGAGCGGTAAAGTTTACTCTTGGTAAGGAAATAACCTTTGGTAAGACGGGCGAGCTTCTTCCTCTTGGCGCGGCGCACAGTGCCGCGTTTAACTCGAGGCATGGGGTTTTCTCCTTTTTGAAGAATTTCGGGGCAGTAAAGCTCCGTCCGTCAGCCGACGGAAAGAGCGAAGGCACCCAGCCGTTGGCCTGCCTGCTCCCGTCTTACTTCAGTAAGCAGAACGCAGTAAGCAGTGAGTTCGCTCAACTGCCCCCACGTCTGCTTGCAGTCTGCTGCTTACTATCTTCCATACGGCAGCATCGCCCTGATGTGCGGGGCGTCTGCTGCCGAGACCGTTGTGTTTAGATCCAGTTTGCGTTTCTTCCTGCTTTTCTTGGACGTGAGAATATGGCGGGAAAACGCATGTCCGCGAATAATCTTGCCGCCAGCGGTAATTTTAAACCGCTTGGCAGCCCCTTTGTGAGTTTTCAGTTTCAACTTCCCTTTACCTTTTGGCAACTTCAACCTCCCGAAGATTCTGTAACGGCTGCCGTCTTGGGTGAAACGCGAGTGGTCCCGGCGCCCTCCGCCGGGGGAGCAGCAGGCGGGCTTGATGGGCGGGCCGATTCTGCACCGCTGGACGCGCGAGGTGACGATGCGCCGCCTGCGTGTGCCCGTGTGGACGAACTCTTTCCACCGGTCTTCTTGGGGGCGAGTACTGCCGTCAAATTCGGACCTTCCTGCTTGGGCCGTGATTCGACCAACCCCACCTCGCCCACGTCCGTAATCAGCCTCTGCATCATGTTCCAGCCCAGCTCTCGATGAGCCATCTGGCGGCCCTTAAACATGATGGTGGCCTTTACCTTGTCGCCCTCTTTCAAAAACGCCAGGATGTGATTTCGCTTCACATTAAAATCATTGTCAGAAGTCTGGGGGCGGAACTTAACCTCTTTGAGCTCAATGGACTTCTGGTGCTTCTTGGCCTCGTGTTGCCGCTTGCTGAGCTGGTAGAGAAATTTTCCGTAATTAATCACCCGGCAAACCGGAGGATTCGCCGTGGGTGAAACCTCCACCAGGTCCAAGCCTTGTCCACGAGCCAGTTTCAAGGCATCTGCCGGAGTCATGATGCCCAGTTGTTTTCCTTCGTCGTCAATTACGCGAACTTCTTTGGCTCGAATCCGTTCGTTGATACGTGCAAATCGATCAGCGATAAATCTTCCCTCCTGGCCCGCGAGGGCCCCGAAAAAAACAAGGGTCAGATGTTGGGTCGACGGTGCGAGAGGTCTGGGTCAGGCAAAAGATACAGTCATTTCTTCCGACTGCCCGTCTTCGCTGATCACTCACCCGTCGCTGCGGGACCACTGACAACTGACTACCGTGCCTAAAAGCTTACCACTTCACAGCCCTTGTGTCGATAAGCTTGCGCACCCAGGGAATAAATTCATGAAGGGTCTGGAAACCGGCATCCCCGGTGTCTCTCCTCCGCACAGCCACGCCTTGCGCTTGAGTCTCCCTGTCACCTACCACCAGCATGAGCGGGACTTTTTGGAGTTGCGCGTCACGGATGCGCGAGTTCAACTTTTCATTCCGCTCGTCGATCTGCACTCGCACGTGTGCCGAGCGCAAGTCATCGGTAACTTTTCGGGCGTAATCAGCGTGCTTCTCGCTGATGGGCAAAACGACGGCTTGGACCGGAGACAACCACAACGGGAAAGCCCCGGCGTAGTGCTCGATCAAGACACCAAAAAATCTTTCCATGGATCCCACGAGCGCGCGGTGCACCATCACTGGCTGGTGCGGATGGCCGTCAGCCGCAACGTATTCCAGACCAAAGCGGGCCGGGAGCGAAAAGTCAAACTGCACGGTGGTGAGCTGCCACGGCCGGCCGAGCGCGTCCACCAGTTTGATGTCAATCTTTGGCCCGTAAAACGCCGCCTCCCCGGGCATACGCTTGTACGGAATGCTCCGTTTCTCGAGCGCCGAAACCAGGCCGCGCTCCGCCATCTCCCACTGCTCCGGATCGCCTGAATACTTGGCGCGGTTTTCCGGATCCCAGACAGAAAGCTCCACTTCGTATTGATTGAATCCAAAAGTCTTCAAGACCAGCAGGGCGAAATCCACGCACTTGCCCACTTCGTCTTCAATAGATTCAGGGGTGCAGAAAATGTGCGCGTCGTCCTGGGTAAATCCGCGCACGCGCAACAGGCCGTGCATCACGCCGGAACGCTCGTACCGGTAAACCGTGCCGAATTCCGCCAGGCGCATGGGCAACTCGCGGTAACTGCGCCGCGCGTTTTTGTAAATCAAGATATGCCCGGGACAGTTCATCGGCTTTAATTGATATTCCGCATCGTCCAATTGAATGGGCGTGAACATGTTTTCGCTGTAGAAATTCGCGTGGCCGCTGGTTTTCCATAAATCGAGCCGCGCCACGTGCGGCGTGAAGACCAGATCGTAACCCTGGCGCAAAAGCTCATCGCGCAAAAAGTCTTCAATCTCCTTGCGGATGAGCCCGCCCTTTGGATGCCAGAAAATCAGGCCCGGACCTGCGTCATCCTGAATGCTGAACAGGTCGAGTTCCTTGCCCAACCGCCTGTGGTCGCGCTTCTTGGCTTCCTCAATCTGGGCCAGAAATGCCTCCAGGTCTTTGGAGCTGAAAAATGCGGTCCCGTAAATGCGCTGCATTGGGTGCGAATGCTCGTCACCCTTCCAGTGCGCGCCCGCAACGCTCAGGAGCTTGATGGCCTTGATGCGTCCCGTGGATGGAATGTGCGGCCCGCGGCAAAAGTCCAGAAACTTTCCCGTTTTGTAAGCCGAGAAGACAGGCTCCGCCTTTTCTTCAATCAACTCGCATTTCAAAAACTCGCCCATCTGCTTAAAAAGTTTTAACCCCTCTTCTTTGGGGTAATAGACGCGCTCGTAGGGCAGGTCGGCCCTGGCAAGCTCGAGCATCTTCACCTCGATTTTCGCCAGGTCATCCTCAGTGAAAGGTTTCTCGCGATTGAAATCGTAGAAAAAACCCGTCTCCGTCGGAGGACCGATGCCGGGATGCGCGTCCGGAAAAAGTTCAAGAACCGCCGCCGCCAAAAGGTGGGCGGATGAGTGTCGATAGATCGTGAGTCCCTCGGGTGAGGAAGGAGTGATAAATTGGACAGAGGCGCCCGCCTCAATCCGGTGTGACAGGTCCACCAAACGGCCGTCCACCTTGGCCGCAAGAGAATCTGCAGCGAGCCGGGGGCCTATCGATTTGGCAACTTCCAACGCGGTGATGCCCTGTGGGAATTCCTTCGTGGCCCCATCGGGGAAGGTGATCTGAACGTTTGCCATTCCTGGGTTCTGCTTTCGTTCTCCTAATTGGAAGATTACAAAAATAACAGATGAAAGCGCCAACGGTCAAATGGCGGGCAGACAAGTTTAAGCAAGATTTGGCTGGTTTGAGTGGAAAGCTTTGGTCAGTACACTTTGTAATAAAGATTTTATATTTTCGCTGAGCGCTACTTGGGAGCCCTCCAAGAGGGGTTAATCGCAAATGTGGCTTGACATTCTGACGGAAAACCACTACAGATAGAGGCGTTGACGCGCCCACCCACTACAGGTGGCATCCAGCGAAGTGCTAACTTCTTCGCTCATTAGAGGAGAAAAGAGAATGGTAAAAAAGAAGAAAGCCAAGAAGAAGAGGTAGGGGATTTCCTTTCCCAAGTTTCCTCAATATTTCGGGCCCGCTTCCCCAAGCGGGCCTTTTTTTGGGCAAGGGCGGGGCTGAAAGCTCCCAACATCTAATTTTGAATTTAGGTGAATTTCACTTGCACGTCTTCGCGGTCGGTTTCGGCCACCTGGAAGAGTGCATGGGGTTGGAGTCCCGCAAAGCCCGCGACAAAATTTGCCGGAACTTGCGCAATGCGGATGTTGTAGTCATTCACGTCCTGGTTGTATCCGGTGCGCTGCGCGGCAATCTTATTTTCGAGTTCGGTAATGCGGCCCTGAAGCTGCATAAAATTGGCATTCGCCTTCAAGTCGGGATAATTCTCGGCCACGGCAAACAGAGTCTTGAGCGCGCCAGTGACCATATTATCCGCCTGAGTTTTTTCACCGGGCGTGGTGGCGCGCCCGTAGGCATTGCGCGCTTCCACGACGGCCTGCAAGGTTTTCTGCTCGTATTGCATGTACCCTTTGCACGTCTCGATGAGCTTGGGCAGCTCGTCGTGCCGCTGTTTCAGGATCACGTCTATATTGGAGAATGACCGGTCAATATTATTCTTCAGCGCCACCAGGCTGTTGTATATCCCCACAAAGTACATGACGATGGCAATCACCACCACAACGATGATGACCAGAATCACCAGAAGCGCCAGTCCGAGAACCATGGTACCCTCCGTTCAGTCCGGTAGACAGTAGACAGTAGATAGGAAAACATGGTGCGGCGCTTTATGTCGCCCTATTAGATTTCGTTTCCCTGGCTGTTGACTACAGTCTTCCGTCTGCCGTCTAAATTTTTATGTCAACGTCCTGCCGATCCGCGTCCGAAACTTTAAACAACTCGCGATGTTGCAGGCCCATCATATTGGCAACGAAAACGTCCGGCAATTGCTGGATGCGGATGTTAAAAGTATTCACGTCATCATTAAAAAACTCGCGACGGTCGGCGATTTTTTCCTCGAGATCCGTAATCCGGGATTGAAGCTGCATGAAATTATTGTTGGCCTTCAAATCCGGATACTTCTCTGACACAGCGAACAAAGTCTTCAAAGCCCCGGTAATCATATTATCGGATTGGGCTTTTTCAGCCAATGTGGTGGCCTTTGAATACGCATTGCGCGCCTCCACCACTTTCTGGAATGTCTCCTGTTCATACTGCATGTAGCCTTTGCAAGTCTCTATAAGCTTGGGCAACTCATCGTGCCGCTGCTTGAGCAACACGTCAATGTTCGACCATGCCTTGTCGATATCATTCCGCAGCCGCACCAGGCTGTTATAGATGGTGAGCAGGTAGGCGATAATGCCCACAAACGCCAGGATGATGACCAATCCCACCAAAATGATTACGCCCATGATCACTCTCCCTGGATTGCCTCAAATCCTGATGAGACTCGGGACAATGCAGAACTTTCCCGGTAAATCTTTCCCGGCAAAAATCCGAGACGCGCTCCAACACGGCAAATATACTTTTGCGGTGCGGCGGCATTCGATTGCCGGAACTGACCCTGATGCTACACGGACACGGATAAAAAGTCGAGCCGTCTATCTACTGCCACGAATCAGAACAGCCAACCGTACTTGGCGAGCAATATCGCCAGACAAATGATGGAAAGGGCCGCGCCTCCAAAAACATATCCAACCGCGCGCCAGCGCAGTTTGCTTTCCACTGCTTTTTCAGTTCGATATGAAATCAGGAACGTCGGCTCGTTCGTCCCTTTCATCAACAGGTTGCGGTCATGCTCATCCTTGGGCTGCGGGTTCTCAACGCAGGTGGCCGTGATGTCGTAGGCGTGGTCAGGCACAATGCAGTACTCGGTGAGGCGGTAGCGCCCGGAAGCCGGCGAAATCATGCTGTCAAGGGCCGGCTGCGAGCCTTGCGCGGCGCTCATATACTGCTCGAATTGCTGTGCGTGTTGCGGATTATGGTCGGCTTCCATCAAGTGTTGAATTTGCTGCATGAATTCGGGGCTGCCCGGCGGGTGCTTGAAAGCTTCAAGCGCCGCCAGCCTGGCCTTCTCTTTTTGCGGATCGCTCTGCGGTCCCATCTCTCTCACTCTGCTCTCGATCATGGGCATTTGGACCGCCATCATTTTCGTCATCATCTGCGGGCTTAGGAAGGGCTGCTGAAAAGCGTCGGCGAGTTTCTGCCTCACCTCCTCTTTGTGGGGATCGCTCAGATGGCCCACCGAAGCCAGTCCCTTACCCATAAAGGAAAAAATCCGGCTGGCCTCCACCTTGCCGACGTAGCGGAGCAGATCATCGTTGGTGGCCCCGCCAGCGCTCGATTGCGCCATCACCCTGTCCGTCTGGCGCTGGCATGTTTGTTCCAAGTCGAATTCCGCGTTATGGGCGTCCACCAGAACTTTGCCCGAGCCATCATCCAGGTAAAATTTCGAGCCGTCGGTATCCGTTTTGTAATGGCGCCATCCGGAACTTTTTCCATGGTGTTCCCACCGTTCGATATCGACTTTATAGAAAAAGCACGGTGTGTGGCTTACCGGGCTGGAAATGGGCTGCTCACCCGTGGCTTTTCCATGCACATGCACCAGCCCCATGGGAATGCTGCGGACAGGAATTTCAGGCGTGTCCTCGATCACGCGATATTCGCGGTAAACGCGAAAGCCTTTGATGAACATCCAAAGGCCTCCAAAGAAGCCCACGACGGTCCAGAATTCAAGTGATCCGTTTTGTTGAGCCATAGGGTAACCAGCCTCGCAGGAAAATCTCTTCCGAAGCGATTTTACAACCATCCGAATCTTGCCAGCAATATGGCCAGGCAAATCAACGACAAAGCGGCACCGCCGAAAATATATAGGACCGCTCGATTACGAAGCGCCGCCTCAATAGACTTCTCGGCGCGCCAGGAGATCAGATACGTGGGCTCGTTCTGGCCTTTCATAATCAGGTTTCGGTCGTGTTCGTCCTGGGGCGTCGGATTCTCAACGCAAGTCCCGGTCAAATCGTACCAGTGATCCTTGAGGATGCAAAATTCGGTAAAACGATATTGGCCGGAATAGCCGCCGCCCCAACCTCCGCCACCCAGATTCAATGAACCTCCCAGCGTAAGTTGGCTAAGCGAGCTCGTAATTGAACCTCCTTCACTTGGGGCAATCGATTCGGCGTAGCTCGTGAGAGAAGAATCCGTTTTTCGTTTGCACGTTTCCAGTAAATCATATTCAGCATTAAACGGGTCCACCAGCACCTTGCCCGTCATATCTTCAAGATAGAAACGCGTTCCGTTGATGTCAGTCCTGAAGTGTCTCCATGACCCATTGCCTTTGGAATCTTTTTGATATCTTTCGATATCCACCTTATAGAAGAGGCTGGGCGTCTTAGTTACCGGACTGGGGATCAGCCGGTCGCCCTGCGCCTTGCCATGAATATGCACCAGCCCCATGGCAATACTGCGGATCGGAATTTCCGGAGTATCTTCCAGAATGCGGAATTCACGGTAGATGCGAAATCCTCTGAAGAAAGATACGAGGCCGAAGCCGAACCCGAGCGTCACGTAAATTTCAAAACTACCGTCGTCTAACATAAGTTTGGGGAAACGCGCTGCCCATCCTAACTGAACGCCGGACGGAAATTCAAGTCTTGCTTGCGAGGCGCGTGAAAGCTTAGATGGAAGCCTATCCAACATGGCTGCGGTTCAGTATGATGTCCCGGCGCGCCATTTTGCGGACACTTTGCCGTCCACCCTCTGCGCTTCTGGAGATGTGGCTTGCCTTGCGCTTTTCACGGCGCTTGCGCCCGCGAGAAATATATGGAAGCTTTTCGAGTTCTCGAACATACAGCCGACATTGGCTTTGAGGCTTTCGGCGCAACTCGCGAAGAAGTATACGCGAATGCAGGGCGGGCGCTGCAAAACATTATGGTCGATTTAAATTCGATTGTGCCGCGCGATGAGATAAAGATTCAGGTGGAGGGCGCGGACGCCGCCAGCTTGCTCGTCAATTGGCTGAGCGAAATCCTTTATCGTATTGACGCTGACGGCCGCTTGTTCCACGATTTTAAGGTGCTCGAACTCGGCGACCGGTCGCTCACCGCCATCGCGCACGGCGAATCATTCGATCGCGCCCGGCATCAAGTAAAATTGCAAGTGAAGGCCATCACTTATCATCAACTTGCTCTGGACAAAACCGCCTATGGCTGGTGCGCCCAGGTTTATGTGGATATTTAGGAAGAAAGTCAGTGGTCCTTGGTCAGTGGTCAGTGGTCCGCGGTCCGCAATCCGTGGTTTGCGCCATACTGTCCACACTCTCTCCGCCGCCTGCATACGGTCTACCGTCTGCAATTTACCTATTGCCTGCTGTCTTCTGCTTTCTGCCTTTTCCTTTTTAATTCCCGACTATTCCTATCCGGCGATTCCTGGACGCTACGAGGTAAAAGAAATCAGGCCTCATGTTTTCATTTGGATTCCCGACGACATTATTTACCAGGTGGGCGACCCGCAGTTCGGGCGCGCCGGCACTGCCGGGTTCATTATCACCACGAATGGCGTGGTGGTGGTGAACACCACCAACAACCCATTTAACGCGCGCGAACTGCTTTACGAAATCCGCGAACGGACGGACCAGCCGGTGAAGTATGTCATTGATACGGACGCGCGCGGCGATCACATCCTGGGCAACGAGGTGTTTGTGGACCAGCAGGCGACCATCATTTCCACTTCCGTCGCTCAGGCGCAGATGCGCAACTATCTTCGGGATCTCACCCGGCGGATGGCTGACGATCCGCGCTTGCAGTTGCGAATGCGTGGCTTCCATCCAACCCTTCCCACACAGACTTTTACGGGGAAGTTGACGCTGCAATTGGGCGGCGAAGAAATCAAGCTGCTGGATCTCGGCCAGGGAGCTTCTGCGGGTGACGCTGCCGTTTACCTGCCGTCTGCCAAAGTTCTTTTCCTCGGCGACCTCTACGAGAACGGCTTCCTCCCCCGCCGCGGCATGACCGACGTCCGCGCCTGGCTTGAAATTTTGCGGCAAGTTGAGAGTTTGGACGTGGTAGATTACATTCCCGGCCAGGGACCGCCCGGCGACAAAAATGACTTCGAGGATTTTTACAGGTTTCTTGAGTGGGTCGCAGCCGAGTTGCAGCCTTCACAGACACCGGAGACGCAGGCGTCACCAGGCCGGATAGCCAGAATGGCAATCGTTAATTAAGGAGGGTTTTATATGGATTGGTCACGCAGAGATTTATGTTTAATGTTACCAGCGCTCGTCGCCTCCGCAGGCCTCGCGGCAGAGGCAGAGGACGTTGCGTTGCCTTCGAAAGCCTATCCGTTCGACAGTCTGCCCGTCCACGCCAGCGGGGAGAATAAATCCCGCCACGTGTTGGGAGGCCGGACTCACACAGGTTTTCTGGTGGAGCTTCATGAAACCGACCTCGCGCCCGGGGGCGCTCCTCATCCACCGCACCATCACGATCACGAAGAGGTTTTCATGTTGCGCGAAGGAACTATCGAAGTCACCATCGAGGGCAAGGCCAATCGAGTGGGCCCGGGCTCCGTGGTTTATGTGGCCTCCAACCAGGAGCACGGCGTTCACAATCCGGGCCCGGACCACGCGCAGTATTTCGTTTTTGCTTTGGGAACGGGGAAGGGTTGATCACGGGCTGCTTGACCGCGATGGTATGAATTGTGGGCTAATCTGAGTCTTAATTCCGTAATACATCATGCAGGTACGAGCTTCCGTGCTAAGGATTCGTCAATGCGTCCGGGGGTGGCTCATTGGCGATGTCCACCACACACAGCCATTCGCCATCTGATCCGCGTCGCCAGACCGAAACACCACGCATGTGCAACGTCACGAGCGCTCCGGCAGGGCCCGGCACCGTCATCTCGTCCACCCCAAGCATATAGGCCATCCTGCCATCCGGAGAAAAGACAGGCTTTTCGGATACCCAATGGATCTTGAAGCCTGGAGTTTTGAGACTGGCGGCAACATAGGCACGAATCGCCGCCTTACCCTCATAGACCGGCTGCCCCGGTTCGATAACCAAAGCATCGTCGCTCCAGTAGGACACAATCTTTTCGAGATCCTTTCCGGCCGCGGCGGCATCGGCCCAGTCCGCATCGCGCCGCAGCAACTTTTGCTGCTCGGCCGTCACGTCAAATGAAGCGTGCGTGCAGGCGCCTGTAACCGCCAATGCAGCGAGTGGAAGCAACAAGCGCGCTCCCGACATGTGGATTGAACTCAAAGAATGACCTCCTCGGTTGGCGTGAAGCATTCGTAGTGCTATAGAGTTTTTAAAAAAACTATCAAAGCCCTCCTGTCTTCGGCGTTCAAATTCAGCCCGAAGGGATGACCCTTCACCGCATAAGTCTTCGCGCCATACGGCTTGAAGCCGGTGGGAATGTAATCGTCGCGGGTGCGGCGCGGGTCAAACCAATCTTCCAGCGTGGCGCACCAACCGCTGTGCCCGAACATGCTGCGATACCAAACTCCCTTGAGTGACGGAACTTTGTAGTAGCCGGTGCCTCGACGTGTTTTCGTTGCGAGGCCCGGATCGGTGCCGACGGAGATGGGAAGGATGTCATACTTCTGGTCGGCGCCCGGCGGCGGCGTGAAGCCCTCGGCCGGTGTCAGCTTGTTGTTGGAGTAGAGGGGCGGGGTGTGACACATGGCGCAGCCTTCGCGCTCGAAAACTTTCTGACCGCGCGCGGCGAGTGCGTCAAACTTATTGGGATTGGGCGGCGGCTGGAGTGAATAAACGTACAGCGCCAGGGCATAAAGCTGCTCGTCGCTGTATCGACCTCCGATGGCCTCCGGATCGGCGGGATCGGGCAATTTCTTAAAGTTCGGAACATCCGCCGGAATGAAGCCGTCGAAGCTGGCGACGTCGTCGCCGCCCTGATTCAATGCCGCGTAGCGCATCGAATCCACCATGCCGCGCTGCTGCTGCAAACCGGTCCGATCAAGGTAATGGCGATCTTTTACGCCGATGAGGTCCGGCACCTGCGCCGGGTAGAAGGAGCTTGTGCGGTGCCGAGCCTGCACGCCAGGGGGAATTGCCTCACGGGCCGAGGCAATCTCGTCGAGGGACATCGTTTTGAAACGCGCGCTCGGATCGGGCCGCAGCCATGGTGTGGCGTATAGCGACAGCTCGTTCGCGCGCATCTTATCCAGTAAGTCTGGCGGGCGGTTCGGGGCGGCAGCCACCGTGCGAATTCCAAATCCGATGTTGCGGTCGAAGGGGAAGTTGCCCTGCGCTCCCTTGAGGATCCTTCCGTCAGGCATCACACGCGTGTGGCACATCGCGCAGGAAAGGTTCCCAAGCTCCACCTTTCCCTTCCTGCGGACTACGTAGCGCACAAATGGCAGCGTGCCGTCGCTGGCGACGGGCGCGCCTGTCTTCCGGTACCACGCGGGGTCGCGCACGCCCTCGATAGGCAGGGCACGATCATAGAAACGCGGCGAGTCGAAGACGATTTCTCCTGCCCTGATCCAGTCAGCCTCGGTCTTGAGCGGCGGCGCGTGTTTCGCGCCGGTCTT
Source organism: Terriglobia bacterium (assembly GCA_035934315.1). Lineage (GTDB taxonomy): Bacteria > Acidobacteriota > Terriglobia > UBA7540 > UBA7540 > DASYXZ01. Next base: position 11,972 of record DASYXZ010000132.1, read on the forward strand.
GGGGTCTACGCCCCAAACAATCTCAGGTTTCTGTTGCTTCAGCCAATCCATATAGCCCTGCGGCTCGTGCCCGGGCGCATAGACCGGGTAGCTCTTGCAAATCGGGCGCACCGGAATCCTGTAGTAATAATCGGCCGGGATTTGCTTGGGCGACCCGATGGGATTGGCCAGCGGCACTTCCAGCGTCGCCATGGCTGCGTCGTCCCACGTTTTGGGAATGTTGGGCTTGAAGCCGCTCTCGACCTTCTCACTCTGCCTGCTGGGGGCCAGGGCTGACAGAGCGAGTAAAACGAAGGCGCCAGTCGCAAGGAGAACGAGTGACTTTTTTTGCATGGAAACCTCCCTACAACGTTTTCAAGAACGCGATCAAGGCCTTCTTGTCTTCCGCCGACAAATCAAGCCCAAAGGGATGACCCTTTACGGGGTACGTCTTCGCGCCATACGGCTTGAAGCCGGTGGGAACGTAATCGTCGTGAGTGCGGCGCGGGTCGAACCAATCTTCGAGCGTGGCGCACCAGCCGCTGTGCCCGAACATGCTGCGATACCAAACTCCCTTGAGTGATGGAACTTTGTAGTAGCCCGTGCCGCGCCGCGTCTTGGTCGCGAGGCCCGGATCGGTTCCGACGGAGATGGGGAGGATGTCGTACTTCTTGTCTGCGCCCGGAGGCGGTGTAAAGCCTTCGGCGAGGGTCAGCTTGTTGTTAGTATAAAGCGGCGGTGTGTGACACATGGCGCAGCCTTCGCGCTCGAACACCTTCTTGCCATGCGCCGCCACAGTGTCAAACTTGTTCGGGTTTGGCGGCGGCTTTAGAGAATAGACATAAAGCGCCAAGGCATAGAGCTGCTCGTCGCTGTATCGGCTACTCTTCGCCGGGTCCGGCCGATCCTCGAACCGCGGCGGAGTTCCTGCTGGTATGAATCCCGCGAAGCTGGCCAGGAGATCCTCACCTTGGTTGATCGTGGCATAGCGCATAAGGTCGGTGATCGATCGGTGTTGCTGAAGACCAGTATGATCCAGGTACCGCCGATCCTTGACGCCGATGAGGTCAGGTGTTTGGACGGGGTAGAGGATGCTGGTGCCCTGCCGGCCGACCACGCCCGCGGGAATCGCGTTGGACATGGCGGCGATCTGTTCCGCAGACATGGCATCAGCCGGCGCCAGTGGATCAGGTTTTATCCATGGCGCCCCGAAGGAGTCTTGAAGGATCGGCAGCAGTAAGTCGTGGGGGATGGGTTTCCCGAAGAGTGCGCGCTCGAAAGGGAAATTGCCCTGCGCGCCTTTCACGATTTTCCCACCAGGCATCAGGCGAGTGTGGCACGTCCCACAGGAACTGACTCCGATTTCCACTGTGCCCTTCTTCCGAATGACATACACGAGAAAAGGCATAATGCCTTCACGGTCCGTCGGCACGCCGGCATGGTGATACCAGGCGGGGTTGCGAACGTCTCCTTCCGACACGCTCCCGGGCGAGCCGACCGGCGCGTCGAAAACCATCTCGCCCGCCTTGATCCAATCGGCTTGGGTCTTGAGCGGTGGTGCGTGCCCTTTGTCGTCCCAGACTATTTGAGGTTCCTGCCGCTTCAGCCAGTCCATGTAGCCCTGCGGCTCGTGGCCGGGCGCGTAGATGGGATAGCTCTTGTAAATCGGCCGCACCGGGGTCCTGTAGTAGTAATCGGCTGAGACGTGATTCGGAGAGCCCACGGGGTCGGCAAGCGGCACCTCCAGCGTGGCCATGGCCGCATCGTCCCACGTTTTGGGAATCACCGGCGAGAATGCCTGGCGTCTCGACGGTAGGGCTTGGGCGCGCTGGGCGACGGTTCGCGCGCCAGCAACCAGAAGAGTAACGATGATGACGGCGATCAGGTATTTTCCGTTCCACATGGCATCCTCCCAGTGCGCGTGGCAGCTTCACGCAGATCTGTAATGGGACGGCCCGCAAGTATAGAAACAGTTCGAAAGGCTAGGGACCCATTGTTGAATTAATCGAAATAAAAATTGCACCCTGCCAGCATGCGCTTTCATGCCTCATACGAAACTTGATTAGTTCGAGAGTGATCCCATGGGTCGGCGGGGTTGCCAGTCTCCTTCATCCCGGTTTAACTCTCCAGCGCCTTGCGGCAGTACTCGTAGCATTTCTTGACTTCGGAGACGGTGTCGAGTCCCTTCTTTTCGTTCCCGTACTCGTACTCGATATTGGCGGGAATTTTCCAATGGTTGTCGCGCAGCAGGTGCAGCACCTCGACTATAGGCGTGTCGCCTTCGCCGAAGGGCAGGTTGGCGCCGTGGTTTTTCTTGCGGTCTTTGATGTGCAGCGTCACGATGTGCTTATGCTCCTCACGGAGATACGCAACGGCATCGCCGCCCGCGGCAGTAAAGTGGCCGATGTCCAGGTTGATGCCAATGTATTTTGACGCGCCCTTCATGGCGCGGGCAAAAGTGTCCGGGGTGGAAAACTCATCCGGGTCGCGCGTGTTGTCGTGGCCGTGAAAGCCCACCATGATTTTATATTTTTGCGCATACTTATCCACGCGTGGCGCCACGCTCACCTGCGACGATGCGGTGATGTATTTCACGCCCAGCGCCCGGGCCATCTGAAAGCCGCGGTCGATTTCATCGTCGGTCATGCGCTTGTTGAAACTGTAATTGTAGGCATAGACAAGAATTCCCGCGTTGTCAAACTTCGTCCGGATTTCCTGCCAGTGGCTGAGCGGCGTTTCAAGGCGCCACTTCTTAAGCGCCTCGCCGTAAACCCCCTTGGGGTCCGTGTGCCCGGTGAAGAGTTCGCACTCGCCCAAACCGACGGCTTGGAAGGCTTCAATGCACGCGTCCAGCGGCCGGTCGCGGAATGAATAACTCTGCGCGCCAATTTGCACGCCGCGCACCACTGAGTCAATCCTTTTTGCACCCAGCGCCAATTTGCCTGCCGCGAGCCACGCGGCGCCGCCCCCAACTATCAGCTTTCCTGCATCCCGTCGTGAAATTGGAGCCATAAATCCTCCTGGATGAATGATGCCCTCGTATTTTCCAAATCAGTGCCGCAAGTATATGCGTGCCAGTGAAGGTTCGCAAGCTGGACAATGGACTATAGGGACGGAAGGCGGCAGCTACGCTGCGGCACTCCAAGGCGCTGTTGCGCGTTCGAAGGCGGGACCGACTTGGACTGCGGTGGCGTCAGCTACCGTCTTCTGTTTGGCGTTCAGAGGGATTCAGCCGCATCCTCCACTCAATTCGACTTCGCGCCAATTTCCGGATAACATGGCGACAGGCACATTAATTTTGCTCCTGAAATTATCGGGAGCGCCGGTGGACTGGCGGGAATTGAATGTCCATGGAACTCCAACAGCTCGAAAAAATCGATGACTACCGCTGGCGCATTCCGCGCGGAACAAAAGACGGCATGCTGACTGACGCGGTGATTTACGCGGACGAGCGCCTGCTCCGCGACATCCTGCGCGACCAATCGCTCGAGCAGGCGATCAACGTGGCCATGCTCCCGGGAATCGCGGGCTCGTCGCTCGCCATGCCTGACATTCATCAGGGCTACGGATTTCCCATCGGCGGCGTGGCGGCGACCCTGCCCGACGAAGGCGGCGTGGTCTCACCGGGCGGCGTTGGATTTGATATTAATTGCGGTGTGCGTCTGCTCAGCAGCACGCTCACGCACGAGGACGTTCGCCCAAAAATTCGCGAGCTGGTGAATCAACTTTTTCGCGACGTCCCGAGTGGCGCGGGACGGGGCGGACAAGTTCGGGTATCTTATCAAGACCTCGATAAAGTTCTCCAACACGGCGCGGCCTGGATGGTGGAACACGATTACGGCCGTCCTGAAGACTTGCCGGTTTGCGAAGAGAGCGGCACGATGGACGGCGCCGACGCGACTGCGGTGAGCGACCGCGCGAAGAAGCGCGGCCTGCCGCAGATCGGAACGCTCGGCTCCGGAAACCATTTCCTGGAAGTTCAGTACGTAGAACAAATTTTTGAGCCGGAGATTGCCCGCCAATTGGGCGTTTACGAAAATGAAGTGGTGGTGTTGATTCATTCAGGCTCGCGCGGACTCGGCCACCAGGTCTGCACGGATTATTTACGCGACATGGATTCCAGCATGCGCCGCTACAGCATCAACGTGCCGGACCGCCAACTGGCCTGCGTGCCTGTCCATTCCAAAGAAGGACAGGCTTATCTTGGCGCCATGCGCGCCTCTGCCAATTATGCCTGGGCCAATCGGCAGGGCATCACCCATTTCACCCGCCAGGCTTTCAAACACATCTTCGGCGAAAAGGAAGAACTGCGCGTGGTCTACGACGTTTGCCACAACATTGCCAAGCTCGAACGCCACACGGTGGGCGGCCGCGATCGCAAGTTGATGGTGCACCGTAAGGGCGCCACGCGCGCTTTCCCGGCGGGCCGTCCTGAAGTTCCGGAAGTTTACAAATCCTGCGGCCAGCCGGTGCTCATTCCCGGATCGATGGGAACTGCATCATACATTCTGGTGGGGGCTGAGGGCGCCATGCAGCAGACTTTTGGCACCACATGTCACGGCGCGGGGCGCGTGATGAGCCGCACGGCGGCGCGCAAATCGACATACGCGGAAAACGCCCGGCAGCGCCTGGAAGACCAGGGCATCTTCATCCGTTCCGAATCGCGTGATGGCATCACCGAGGAAATTCCCGAAGCTTATAAGGACGTGGACGCGGTGATTAACGTGGTTCACAACGCGGGATTGTCAAAACGTGTGGCGCGGTTGAAGCCGATGGGCGTGATTAAGGGCTGAGCATGCCCTCACTCGTGCGGTCATTCCCGCGAAGATGGGAATCCAGTTCCAAAAGACACAACCACTGATCGGCCGGGGCGATTGACGCTTCTTCAAGCGCGTGATAAGTTGCGTGAATAGGAACCCGCCGCGAAAGCACACATTGCGGCTGAGATTGAAGGGGGGCAACGGATGGCACAGCAACCGGAAAGCGATTTTGATGTGATTGTGGTGGGCTCCGGAGCTTCCGGCGGATGGGCATCCAAGAGGCTGGCAGAAGCCGGACTGAAGGTTGCCATGGTGGACGCCGGCCGTCCGCAATCCGACAAAAATTTTACCGAGCACATGCCGGCGTTCAAGTTGAAATACCGCGACCGCGCGCCGGAAGTAATCCGCAAGACCCGCCCCATCCAGAAAGATTGTTACGCCTGCATGGAATATAACTACGACTGGTTCGCCAACGACCTTGACGAACCGTACACGACGGCGGACAAAATGCCGTTCAGTTGGCAGGGCCGGATGCGCATCACCGGCGGCCGCACCAACGTTTGGGGACGGCAGAGTTACCGGCTTAGCGACCTCGATTTTAAAGCCGCTTCGCACGACGGCTACGGCACAGACTGGCCTTTAAGCTACAAAGATTTGGCTCCTTATTATGACATTGTTGAAGAATATGTCGGCATCACCGGCATTCCCGAGGGCGTTTACGAACTACCTGACGGAAAATTCCATCCGCCCATGGGACTGACGTGCGCGGAAACTCTTTTGCGAAACAGGGTAAAAGAGAAGCTGGGCCGTACGGTCACGCTCGGCCGGAGCGCTAACATCACGAAATCCATCAATGGGCGCGCTCCCTGCCATTACTGCGGCCCCTGCGAGCGCGGGTGCATCACCCATTCCTATTTCAATTCGGCTTTCACCACCGTGGCGGACGCGGTGGCCACGGGCAAATGCACTCACATCCCCAATGCCATGGTTTACAAAGTCCTGATGGATACAGACCGCAACCGGGCCCAGGGCATTCTTTACATCGATCGAATTACCCACCAGCCCAAGGAAGTCCGCGCCCGGGCGGTCGTGCTGTGCGCGCAGGCTCTCGAATCTGTGCGCATACTTTTCAATTCTGCCAATTCACAATATCCTGCCGGCCTGGCCAACTCCAGCGGCGTCCTGGGACATTATCTGATGGACCACATCAGCGGTGGAGGGGCGGGTGGCCAACTGGAAGGTCTACCCGGCAAACCCAACATCAATGGGCCCAACCGCCCCGATGGCATCTACGTGATCCGTTTTCGCAATACGCATGATGGACCCAGGGCGAAAACATTTTTGCGCGGCTTCGGATTTCAGGGCAGGGGCGGCGTAGGCTTTAATACAAGCGCGCCGGGGTTTGGCGATGCCTTCAAAAAGGCGATGCTCGATCCCGTCACGTACATTGGCCTGGGCGGCTTCGGGGAATGTCTGGCGCGCTGGGACAATTACGTGGAAATTAATCCGAACCAGGTGGATGTGTTTGGAATTCCCGTATTGAATGTCCACATGACCTACGGCGATAACGAAATGGCGATGGTGAAGGATATGGCGGATTCAGCGGGAGAAATGCTGGAAGCAGCGGGAGCCAAAAACGTTCATACTGAGGTTCACCCCGGCGGGCCCGGATGGGCCATTCACGAAGTGGGCATCGCGCGCATGGGCGATGATCCCAAAAAATCCGTGCTCAACCAATTCCAGCAATCGCATGACGTCAAGAATCTGTTTGTGATGGACGGATCAGGTTTCACTTCCACGGCCTGCCAGAATCCGACGCTCACCATCATGGCGCTGTGTGTCCGCTCGTGCGACTACCTGATGAGCGAAATGAAAAAGGGGAACGTTTGAAAAAATGATGAATGATGAATAGTGAAAGATGACTTTAAAAAGCCGGGCGAGTTCTAAACTGGCGTTCTAATTCCTCATTGTTCATCATTCAATATTCATCGTTTCTTGCACGGAAGACTACTCGTCCTGATGGGAGGATGCCGGTTGGCGAATCAATCAAATAACAACTTTGACGTGATTGTGGTGGGCTCGGGCGCATCGGGTGGCTGGGCGTGCAAGCGGCTGGCGGAGGCGGGAATTAAAGTTGCGCTCGTAGATGCCGGGCGGCCGCAACCTGACAGCAATTTTACCGAACACGAGCCCGACTTCAAGTACAAATACCGCAACCGCGCTTGGAACCTCTATACGAAAACGCGGCCGATCCAGGCTAGCGCCGTTCACGAATCCACTGAGAGTTGGGTCGTAAACGACCTCGAAGAACCGTACACCACCGCTCCGGGCATGCCTTTCAAATGGGTTGGCCGGGTGCGGGTTACGGGTGGGCGCACCAATCTCTGGGGCCGCCACAGCTATCGCCTTAGCGATTTGGATTTCAAATCGGCCTCGCACGACGGCTACGGAGAAGATTGGCCCCTAAGCTACAAAGACCTGGAACCTTATTACGATCTGGTTGAAGAGTATATCGGAATCGAGGGCCTCGCCGAAGGTCTCCCGCAACTTCCCGACGGAAAATTCCAGCCCCCCATGAATTTTACCTGTGTGGAGCGGTTGGTGCGGAATCGCATTAGGGAGAAGCTGGGCTGGACGCTCACCCAGGGCCGCCTCGCCAATCTCACGAAACCTCTCAACGGCCGCGCTCCCTGCCACTACTGCGGCCCGTGCAGCAGGGGATGCGTAACTCATTCCTATTTCAATTCCGCTTTCACCACCGTGGCTGACGCGATGGCGACTGGCAATTGCACTCACATTCCGAACGCCATGGTTTACAAGGTGCTCATGGATCCCGATCGTAACCGGGCCAATGGCGTCATCTACATTAACCGCAACACTCACCAGCCGCATGAGGTCCGCGGGCGGGCTGTGATCTTGTGCGCGCAGGCACTCGAGTCCGTGAGGGTTCTCTTTAATTCCGCCAACTCGCAGTTTCCCAACGGATTGGCAAACTCAAGCGGCGTTCTTGGTCACTACTTGATGGACCACGTTTATATGGGAGGCGGCGCGCTCGGTGTGTTCCCGCAATTACCGCTGAAGCCGCAGATTAATGGCCCCAACCGCCCCGGTGGAATCTACGTTCCGCGTTTCCAGAATTTACCGGGCGGCCCGAAGTCGCGCGATTTTATTCGAGGATACGGATTCCAATCGTGGGGAGATGACCCTCAACCGAACTTAAAGGCGGCGGGCTACGGAGAAGCTTACAAGAAAGCGGTGATGGACAATCAGCCTTCCATCCTTCTGCTGCGGGGATTTGGCGAGTGCCTGCCCCGCTGGGACAATTATGTGGAGATTGATCCCGATGTGAACGATATTTTCGGCATACCCGTGCTCCGCATCCACATGACGTATGGTGAAAACGAGCATCGCCTGATTGACGATATGGCGGAGACGGCATCGAAGATGATGGAAGCGGCGGGCGCCAAGACCATCAAGCCGTACACCGTCCACGATCGGCAGCCGGGCCTTGGAATTCACGAGGTGGGTGTCGCTCGCATGGGGGAAGATCCCAAAAAATCAGTCCTCAACCAATTTCAACAATCCCACGACGTGAAGAACCTGTTTGTGATGGACGGCGCCGGCTTCACTGCCACCGCCTGTCAGAATCCGACGCTCACCATCATGGCGCTGTGCGTTCGCTCCTGCGACTACTTGATGAGCGAAATGAAG
>DASYXZ010000156.1:0-4233 GCA_035934315.1 Terriglobia bacterium
CAGAATTACGTTGGCGTGGCCAATGACCAGCGCTTTCCAACATTCCTTTCGGTGGATATAAAGTTAAGCAAGGATTTTAGCCTTCCCCTCACGTCCTGGCTTAAGAATCACAAGTTCCGCGGCGCCGTGCACATCTATAACATTACCAACCATTACAACCCTCTGGACGTTTTTTCAAACGTCACGTCGCCAAATTTCGGTCACTTTGTAGGCCTCCAACATCGCCTTTTCGACGCTTCAATCGATATCGTTTATTAATTTGGGGGATTGGCGGAGTGGAGTGAATTATTTTAGAGGCGTCACGATGAATGGGCAGTCCGTTTTTTTAACCAATCCCGTTTAAAGAAAATGAGCAAACCTAATACGAACGCATTTGCCCTGGTTACAAAACCCCCTCACCCCCCGCGCCTCTCCCCCGAGGGGGCGAGGGGAGAAAAAGATCAAAGTAGCCCTCGCCCCTTCAGGGGAGAGGGTGTCCCGCTTGGCGGGACGGGTGAGGGGGTTTCTCAGATGCGGCTCAGATGTAACATTACTTTTCGCGTTTGTATTAGTGACTTGTGCGCTTGGTGCATTCTTTCGTGGCATACATTTTTTTATCGGCTTCATTCAGGATCTCGTCGAGAGCCTTACCCGCAGACCATTCCGCCACACCCATGCTGAGTCCCATTTTAAAATTTTCGAGATGGCCCGCGCCATTCCATTCTTCAAGGTCCTTTGCAATTCGGCTGGTAACCACCTCGCCCCCGGGGATCAGGGACGTGTCTGACAATATGACCAGAAACTCGTCGCCTCCAAACCGAACCACGGCGTCTGACCCGCGCACGGCGCCCGTGAGGAGGGCAGCCATTTCGGCGAGGACGAAGTCACCGGTCAAATGGCCAAAACGGGTATTGACCTGCTTAAAGCGGTCGAGATCAATCACCATAAAGCAGAGGGGTTTCCCCGTTCGCTTGGCGCGGCTTATAAATTTGGCCGCCATCTCATCCAGAGATCTGCGGTTGTAAACCTCCGTCAAAGGGTCAGTGAACGATTGCAGTCGAATCAATTCGTTCTGCATTGCCCCCGAGATGACGGACTCACGAGTCCGGCGCAATTCGATCCGTTTGCTGATCACGTAGGTGTTGAACAGAATCAACAGGGCGACGAGACCGAGGTACAATTCCCTTGAAACGTTAATCTCCACGTGGACGTTGCCTTGTTTCAAAAATGCCGCAGGAAAGGCGAGGGCCAGCAGTCCGCTCCCCACCAGAATGCCCGTGACGAGCACGATCATCCACAATTCCAAGTCACGTTTCTCGATGGCCGCAAGCTGACGGCTGACCTTGGCAAGAACGCTTTCAGTTCCAGGTGGCGATTTCATAAGTGGTTCACGCGACCGGTCCCACATCAGTCACCGGCTTCAAAGAGTACGCTTCATAAACATTTTGAAAGTAAACTCATCGGGTGCTTGCAAACGCCCCGCGTTTATTATAGGCCAAAAATATGAAGCGCATTAGGAAGATCCGCAGAAAATCTTAAATTCATCCTTCTGTTATAATACCCGGCAGCATCGGAAAAGGGTTACAGGGCAAAGATGGCGCTAAACTATAAAGCGGAACTGACCAGGATTTATCAAACCATGGCGCCCTCCAAGCGGCTGAAGCTGGTGATCTTCTTTGTCACGTCGCTCTGCAACGCCAAGTGCCGAACCTGCTTCTATTGGGAAGAGCTTAACGAGCGGGGCGATTTAACTTGGGACGAAATCAAAAAGCTCTCCGCCACCATGCCCCGGTTCACTGACCTTTGGCTTTCCGGCGGCGAGCCTATGCTGCGCAAGGAACTCCCCGAAATCCTGCATCTCTTTTACGTGAATAACGGCATCCGCTGGACCAACCTGCCCACCAACGGCCTCCTTCCCGAGCGCACGGCGGAATGGGTGGCGCGAATCTGCACGGAAAATCCCGGGCTGCACCTGGATTTGAACGTCGCGATGGATGGACTGCACGAAATGCAGGATTCCATTCGCGCTGTGCCTGGAAATTTTGCCAAAACTTTGCAAACTCTCGAAGCCATCCAGCCCTGTCGCGCCAAATTCCCCAACCTGCGGGTGAACGTTAATACCGTGATCTGCGCGGAAAATTTCGACCAGGTTCTTAACATTGCCGATTTCGTGAAAAACCAATGCGCTGTGGACGGTCACTACTTTAATGTGATCCGGGGCAACGCCAAGGACAAGGAATTAAAACGGATTCCCGCCGAACGCCTGCCTGCCCTCTATCGGGAAATTCAACACGTTTACAGCCTTTACGCCCCCACCCTGCTGCGCCGTCTGGAAGGCATCCAGGGCGCGATCGGTGAAGTTTATTATCAGGGCATGCTGGCGCTGCACAACAAAATTCAGCTCGAAAATATCGAGTCGCCCCACCCCTGGCCCATGCCCTGCACGGCCAGCGAGACCTCCATCGTGATCGATTTCAACGGCGATGTGCGGGCCTGCGAGCTACGAACCAAACTTGCCAACCTTCGCGATTTTGAATGCAATTTCGAGAAGTTCTGGGAAACCCAGGCGAGAAAAGCGGAAGCCGATTTCATCACGCGCGATCAGTGCTGGTGTACCCACGTCTGCTTTATCCACGACAGCCTGCGCCATTCCCCAAAAGCCATGCTCTACGACGTTCCTCTCAGCTATCTCGAATCAAAATTCGCCCATCGCTTTTAACAGCCCCGGCTTCGTAGACCTTGAAAAAAACACTTGACATTCAATAGTTATTACAGTACTTTCTGTAATGACAGAACTAGGAGAAACGCAAATGGCTCAACTTTCGCCCGTCATTCAGAAATTCATCCTGCACTGGGGAGAGATGGGAACGCGCTGGGGCGTGAATCGCACCGTCGCCCAGGTGCACGCCCTGCTCTACATTTCACCCAAGCCGCTCAACGCCGAGGAAATTGCGGAAACGCTCTCCGTGGCCCGCTCCAACGTGAGCACCAGCCTGCGCGAGCTTGAAAGCTGGGGCATCGTCAAGGCCGTCCATCTTCTTGGCGACCGCCGCGAACATTACGAATCGATGACTGACGTCAGGGAAATGACGCGCGTCATCATGGACGAGCGCAAGCGGCGCGAAATTGATCCGACGCTGGTCAATTTGCGCGAGTGCGTGGCCGAACTTAAAAAGGCAAAGCCGGCTGACGCGGTCGCGCTTGAGCGCCTGGCCGAAATGCTTGCGTTTCTCGAGGTGCTGAGCTCGGCTTATGAAAAAATGCGCGTCGCGCTCAAGGCGCGCAGCAAAATGAAGAACATTTTAAGCGTACCCATAAAGCTGTGGGGCTCACGGAAGTAATTCGATTCGGAAACACGTGGCGGGAGTCTTGCAACACGCCCCGCTACCGGAGGCGAGCCATGAATCCTTTTATTCCTTGGCTTTGGGCGGCAGGAGCAGTTCAATTGATCATCGTGGGCTCGAACACGGTGCTCCCGAAAAAACTCCATTACCGCGAAAACCTTTCAAAGATGTCTCCCCTGCTCCGGCAAATTTTCGTCGTGCACTCGATTTTCATCGTGCTCGTCGTGGTGGGATTCAGCGGGCTCTGTTTCTTTTTTTCCGCCCGCCTTCTCGGCGGTGATCCGCTCGGCCGTTCATTGAGCGCTTTTCTGGCCGTTTTCTGGCTTTTGCGGATTGTCCTTCAACTCGCGTATTACGACGGTGAGTTCCGCCGCCAGCATCGTCTCGCCGGCGTGGCCTACACAGGCGCTTGCTGCTTTTTGGGCGGTGTCTTTGCCGTCGCCGCGCTGGGAATCATTCGGTAAGGAGGTTTAGCCATGAACATTCTATTGACTGGATCGACCGGGCTCATTGGATCGGCTTTGATTCCCGCGTTGACCTCCGAAGGTCATCGAGTGAGTTGCCTGGTGCGGTCAAAATCAAAACTGGGAAATCGGGACACCTATTGGGATCCGGCGGCGGGCGAATTGTATTCGCCGGGGCTCGAAGGATTGGACGCGGTGATTCATCTCGCCGGCGAGAGCATTGCCGGAGGCCGGTGGACAGCGGCCCGAAAGGCGCGCATCCGGGACAGCCGCGTTCAGGGGACGCGCCTGCTTTCCGAAACGCTCGCGCACCTTGCCCATCCTCCCAAAGTTTTCATTTCCACTTCGGCGGTGGGCTATTACGGAGATCGCGCCGATGAGGTTCTCACCGAGCAAAGCCCTCCCGGTTCCAACTTTCTTGCCGGAATCTGCCACGAGTGGGAATC
>DASYXZ010000026.1:0-15852 GCA_035934315.1 Terriglobia bacterium
GCTGACCATGGTGCGCCAGCCCGCGCGGGAGATCGGGATGACCGCCGCGCGGATGCTGATCGAACACATTGAGGGCCGGCCTCAGCAAACCGCAGTGCAACGCCTTCCCACCCGTCTCATGGTGCGCGATTCGTGCGCCCCACCTGCCTCGCGCGCTCCTCTGGACACAACCTCCATCGCCCTTTTGCATCAGCCATTACAATCGGCGGGACCGACCTCAGCGCGCAGCCGGCCAAATTCGCGAGCGACTGCATAACCAGCACTACCTTCGGCCGGCAGCGAGCTTCCGAAAATAGTAATCGTGGGCATTTTGCGGGAATGAGTCATTGGGTGATTCAGTGAATTATAAATTGGAAGCTGGAAATTAATACGAACGCAAGAAGTTATGTTTCATCTTAGAATCGTCGGCCTACACCCCTCACCCGTCCCGCGGACGCGGGACACCCTCTCCCCTCAAGGGGCGAGGGTTACTTTCATATTCTCCACCCCTTGGTCGCCGCGGCGACAGAGGGGCCGGGGGTGAGGGGGTTTTGTAACTGCGGTAAATGCGTTCGTATTAGAATTAATCTGTGAAGCAAGCGCCACGCATAAGGCCCGGACCAATCCCAGACAAGCCCTCGAAATTACAACCGGCGGGACTCCTTCCCCTTTTTATTTCGTTAGTCCTACTCCAAATCAATCTCCAGCTTGGTCACGGAGGCTGCCTCGAAAGTGAAGGCAAAGGTTGACCCGGAAAAGCTGGCCGGCACCAGTTTGGGCTCAACTGCGTGCGGGTTGTCGAAATCGTTATGAGCATGAATATCCGGTGACGCCAGCACTGTAACCCTGCCGGCCCGGGCCCTGGCGCCACGCAAGGAAACCTCTGCGGTGCGCGGCTCGCTGACGTGTGGATTGACCACCGTCACGACGAGCGTTTTTCCGTGCAGCGATGCAGAGCCGGCCAATCCCCATAGCGACTTATTCGCTCCATAGGAAATCGCGGGCGCCTCGCTGACGAAGCGCAACGACTGGCCTCCCTTATGAGACTTGTACATGTCGAACACCTGAAAGATGGTGGTGGCGGCAAAACGATCTTCGAGCGCCAGGAATGGTGTATGAATGCAATTCACCAATTGGGCGACATTACACATGGCCAGCTTCTCCGCGTGGCGGTTAAAAATGTCGAGAGTTATTCCGGTCACCAGGGCGTCGCGCATGCTGGGCACATAACTGAAAAGGTAACGCGGATCGATAGCCGGGCCGCGGTGCCAGGCGCCCCACTCATCCACCACCAGTTTCACTTTGTGCGCATTATCGAATTCGCCCATCGCCAGCCAGTGCTTGGTCAGCAGCGAGCCCATAACGTCGGCCTGCCACAACAACTGGTACCAATCGTCCACGGTGAAATCGAGTGACTGGCCCTTGCCCGTCGTCCAACAGTAATAGTGCAGGGACAAACCAAAAACACGATTGAGCTGGCCTTTGCCCTTGCTCACGAGTTCCTGAAAAAATCCGCGCGTCCAATCCACTTTTGGGTCTTGAATGGATGCGCCGGGCCCCGAGCCAATAAAGCGCAGCTTCAAACCATAATCGGGAACCCAGGAGGTGAAGCGCCGGAACTCGACCGCGAACTCTTCCGGCCGGAAATCACCGCCACAGCCCCACGATTCATTGCCGATGCCCCAGAGCGTCACATCGAAAGGGTCTTTGCTGCCATCGGCGGCGCGAACGTCGGCCAGCGAGGTGGAACCGGCGGGCGAGTTGCAATACTCCACCCACTGGTCATAGTCCGCCGGAGTAAGGCTGCGAACGTTGGCAGCAAGGTAAGGCTGTGAGCCGCACAACTGGCAAAAGCGCATAAATTCGGGAGTGCCAAAGGTGTTGGGGTCGTACTTCTGCGGACCATCGGCGGCCTTCCAAAGTGATGAAACGTTGTTCCAGAAATTAGTGCGCCGCGGCCGCTTGTCGCGGGGTCCAACGCCGTCCCGCCAATTGTAGCTATCCGCAAAGCAGCCGCCTGGCCACCGCACGACGGGAGCTTTTAGCCGTTGCATATGATCCACGAGCTCTTTGCGGATTCCGCCCACATTCGCGATTTTCGAGTTCTCGCCCACCCAGATGCCATCATAGATCACGCCCCCGAGATGCTCGGTGAAGTGGCCATGAATCTCTGGAGCAATTTCACCGATGGGTTCGTCAATAAGAATTTCCACCAACCCGTCAGCGGCGCGTGAAGTTCGGGAGGCCAGACTCAAGGCCGCAGCCGCCATGGTCGTGGCGAGAAAATCCCGTCTTTTCATTTGCAGTTACCTCGTAGAGAGAATTGTTACCTGGGCGCAACGACGTATGTATATCATAAACTTGAGTTCGATGAGCCAGCAGTAAAGACCGTCACCTCCAAGCTTGAGGTATGGAGCTTATAGTGCGGTGGTCCTGATAAAGGGCGCGAATCAAAAGTTCGATATCACACGTATCAGACGATGCCCCAAATCCAAAATCTAACGCGACACGGCCTTGCTTGACTTCACCCGAGGGTTCGGCTAATTTTGCGGGAGGGAGTGATTGTTTCCAGTTTTCCCTTTATGAGCAAAAACCTGCGACGCTGGCTCGGGGTGGGTATATGCGCCATCGTCATCGTGTTAGCTTTCTATAACCTCACCAGGGGAGATGAGTGGCAAAATTTCAGTTGGCAGCGAGTGTGGTTGTCGTTGAAGGATGCGAATCCCGCCTATCTGCTTTGTGCGGTGGCGGTCACCTATGTCACCTATTTGGTGCGCGCCTACCGCTGGCGTTTCTTCCTTGATCCGATCAAAAGGGCTTCCCTTTGGAATCTCTTTGTTGGCCAAATCCTGGGGTTCAGCGCCGTATATCTAATCGGCCGGCCCGGTGAATTTGTCCGGCCCGCTTATATCGCCAGGAAAGAAGGCGTCACCTTCACTTCACAGGCTGCGATCTGGCTCCTGGAACGAATCTATGACATGATTTTTATTGTCTTGTTATTCTCCATGGCATTATCGTTCGGACCTTTGCAACCCGGGACGGCGCGCGCCCGGCACGTTCTTAAGGAGACGCGATGGGTGGGCCTGGCCATCCTGCTGGTAGCGGTCCTTATTGTTTTGGTGCTGGTGGTCTTCCGCCTTCGCTCGGAAGAGTTGACGACAGGAACTCCCAAATTCCTCCGGTTTCTTTCACAGCGCGGGCAACAAAGGCTGGAGCGTTTTCTGGGGTCTTTCGCCGACGGGCTGGAAGTGGTTGAGAACTGGAGAGACTTCCTGGCCAGTGTCGCCTCCACTGCCGTGCTTTGGTTCTTTAATGTCAGCGTATTCTGGCTGGTGTTCCGGAGCCTCGGAGGCGGTATGGGAGAACTCAGTTGGCTGGCGGCGGCTCTGGTGCTGGTTTTTTCCATCCTCGGTATGCTGGCACAACTGCCCGGAATCGGCGGGGGATTTCAATATGTGGCGATAGGGGTCCTCAGAGGTTTTTTTCGCATCAATCCGGAGTCCGCCACCGGCGCAGCCATCCTTCTTTGGTTGGTGATTTCCGTGCCCTGCGTATTACTGGGCCTGGTGCTGCTTGTGCACGAAGGATTGACTTTTAAAAATATTGGGACGATGGCGGAAAAAGAACAAACTGCCACGGTGGAGAAATCGTGAGAAGGGGGGCGCGGGTGATATCCGACTCGCGGAAGGGGATGGGCCGACGATGAAATGTCCATTTTGCGGACACCTGGAAGATAAAGTAGTGGATTCGCGCGAGGCTAAAATCGGCGATACCATTCGTCGCCGCCGGGAGTGTGCGGGGTGCGGGCGTCGATTTACAACCTACGAGCGCATCGACGAGATCCCTTACATGGTGGTGAAAAAAGACGGCCGCCGGGAAAAATTTGACCGGCAAAAACTCCTGACAGGTTTATTGAAGGCGTGTGAAAAAAGGCCCGTCCCGATGGGCAAGCTGGAGGAAATCGTAAACGAAGCGGAAGCCGTGGTAGCCGAATCATCAGATCGTGAACGGCCAACGCCTGAAGTGGGCGAGCTGGTGATGAACCGGCTGAAAAAACTGGACAAAGTGGCTTATGTGCGCTTTGCCTCGGTCTATCTGGATTTCAAAGACGTTCGCGAATTTATGGATGAGCTCAAGGATTTGCTTAAGGCGAAAAGGAAGTGACCGCTCACGTCCTGTCGCTGACCATTGGTGGTTTGCGAACCAAGAGGAGCTTCTCTAGCGATTATCGGTGGGCTCCCGCGGGAGCAAAAAGCTCCTTCACATTCATGCGAGCCGGTTCCAGACGAAGGCTCCGAAGGTTCGGAAGTTCTCAAATCCCATTCGCTCGTAAAGCCGTACTGCGCCGACGTTCAGGTCAGTGACTGTCAGAGAAACTTCATGAAAACCCCGCCGGCTCAAATCCTCAAAGCTTAACTCCATCATTGCGGTTCCCAAGCCTGTACCTTGAAATTCCCTGGCCACAGCGATTTGAGGAATATGCGCCGTGTGAGCCCGCACGGAGGTCAGCGCCAGGACACCGGCGATTTTGCCCGTCGCCCGATGGATGGCCACCTGGGATGCTTGGGGCAAGTGTTCACCGCAACCACGTTGGTGCATGATATTTTCAATCAAACGGCTGGCGCCTGCCCCCGAGGCGTATTGATCGTTGATGACGGCGTCCACGTGATTCATATAAGTTTGGTACAACATCAGAGCAGCATGATGATCATGCTTCCGGTCCCAGGGTACAATTACGAAATCCCCAAAATTCGTTCCGGTCCCTTGGGCGGCGGCGTCTAGTCCCGCCATGTCGCGCCGGCCGCGCGGCTTCCAATCCGTCAACGAAACGGCCATAAACCGACGTTGATAACCCTGGAACTGGTGGGCCACGAAACAAGGGTTCAGCTCGTCGAAGTGAAAGTGTGGAAGCTGTGTTTCCACGCGGTTGATACCCGGAATTGCGGTGACCGTCTCGATGACGTGCTCGAGCAGTCGCAGCGCTTGATGGAGTCCCCCGGCGTCCGGCTCAACGAACAAGTTCCCGATCAGGCCTTTCTCGCCCTCATAGAAAAAAAAGCTGTAGCCCTTGATTTCGCGTGCATAAATCAGTGCGTATCCTTGAAGGCGTTTCTCTTCAAGACAGGAGGAAATCAAGCGCACCGACGCGGTGTAGTCCCAACGAAGGCTGGCATCCCAGACGCGCGACTCCGCCTGGAGCAGAGGCAGAAATTGGCTGGCGTCGAATTGGCGGATATCGATAATCTCAGGCGTCAAGACGCCACCTGCCCTTCGCATGTTCCAACCCCGGTCCGAATGGAAGAAACGCCCGAGCCCTGAAAAGAGCGGGACTCACTGCCGGCGCGGGGCGAACCGGCAGCTTCGCGCAGTATACCGCATAATGGAAGGCTCATGATGGGTGAGAGTGGCCACCACGCTTGCGAGAAAAAAGATGGAGAGCGATATCCACGCGTCCTTGTTTCTGGCAGCCGTTCCCAAAGTTTGTTTGCGGGTTAGTTAGCTGTAGCGCCGACCTTCAGGTCGGCAGCTAAAAGAAATTTAAGGTGCCGATTTCGCATGCAGGATCGGCGCCAGGGGAGGGCAAACGAACCCACAAACCAAAGTTTTCTCCGAATCAAGAATCGGGTTGTGATAACATACATTTTTTCCCGTACTTTGGAAGCAAGAATCAACCTTTTGATGAATCGCAGATAAGGCGCCATTTATGGCACACAGGCGAGATTTGGCAATTTCCGCCCCATCGAGATTCGGAATAGGACTTCTCCGGCCGATTTTAATTGGAATTTTAATTCTTGTGATTGTCAGCATCATTGTGCTGGGAGCGGCCGGTGGATTTTTTACCCTGCGCATTATTACGGAACACAATGAAATCGAAAATGTTTCTCCGCAAAACTTTCTGTTAAATAATTACGAGAGTTTGAGTTTTACCGACCCCTCAGGCGGGGAACATGACGGGTGGTTGTTGCGGGGACTCAAGGGAGCGCCGGCGATTATTCTTTGCCCGGGATACGACTCAAATCGCTCGGATCAACTTTCGCTGGGCGCGGTCTTGCAGGAAAACCATTTCAACGTCTATATTTTCAATTTTCGCGGGCCGAAGACCCGGCATTCAATTTCAGATCTGGGTGTGCGGCAAGCCGGCGAAGTGCAGGCAGCCATCACCTGGATTGTGAAACAGCCCGGAATCAATCCTCACCGCGTAGGTCTGTTTGGCCCCACATCGGGAGGCTACGCTGCACTGGTTGCCGCCGAGGGAAATCCTCTGGTGAAGGCCATCGCAGTCGATTCGACTTACGAAAAGCCCATACAGATGTTTGACGCACAACTTGACCAGCTCCTCGGCGGCCCCAGCACCTTTTTCCGATTTCTGGCTGAGATAGAATTCAGCCTGGTGAATTTGGGAACGAAAATACCGCCGGTCCGCGAGAATCTATCCAAGCTGGCCAACATTCCCAAGCTTTTTATTTCGGGCCGGGATACGCCATCGCTCGCCTCGATCACGGAAGACCTTTACAATGCCGCTCCCCAACCCAAAACCTTGCGGGAGTTTGAACATTCACAATCCGCCCAGGCTTCCGGTGCGGAGAGAAAAGAATACGAGAATCAAATCCTCAGTTTTTTCCTGCAGAATTTGCCCTTGCGGGCCGATTGATCGTGCAGCCTCCAGATCCCGAAGTTCTGGCGCCGGCCGTGCCGGGGGAAATATAATTGACGCTCAAAACAGGAAGGATGAATGGGTCAGTTGACCGCCAATAATTCACCTGTCCCTTCCGCTCGTCGCGCCCAGGCCGGCTCCATTGAGCGCCCCACTTTCCGCCAACGGTTGGAATACACGGCCACCCGCAGTGTGCTCGCGATGCTCGGCTGGCTGCCTCATCGCCTGGCTCGCGGTCTGTGCAGCCTGCTTGCCGCGCTATGTTATTGGATGTGGCCTCGCCTGCGACGGGTGGGTCTCTTTAATCTTCGCATGGTATTTCCAGAGTGGTCTGGGCGCGAGCATCGCCGGGTATTGTTCGGTTTGTTTCAGAATTTCGGGCGAATGCTCGCTGACTTCGCTCACTTCCCCCACCTAAACCGGGGAAATATCGAGCGTTTGATCATCTATGACGGCTTTGAAAACTATGCGCGCGCTCAAAGCCAGGGTAAGGGCGTTCTCTTCCTCACCGCCCACTTTGGCAATTGGGAGCTCAGTTCTTTCGCTCATGGCGTGTATGGTCACCCGTGCAACTTTGTGGTGCGCGAGCTCGATAACCCGCTGATTGGGGCTCTCATTCAGCGCTACCGTTCGCGCAGTGGCGGGCGTCCCATTCAGAAGACGCGGTTCGGATCGCAAGTGCTGCGCGCCTTCAAGAAGGGCGAGGCCGTGGGCATTTTAATGGATCAAAACATGATGCCGGGTGAGGGCGCCTTTGTCGATTTTTTTGGCCGGCAAGCCTGCACCACCACCGCTCCGGCCCGGCTGGCGCGAATGACCGGGGCGTCAATTGTCCTGGGCCTGGTGATCTGGGATTCGAAGCTGAAGAAGTATAGATTACGCTTTGATCCCGTCGAGTGGATCAAGCGGGATAACGTGGAGGAAGAAATTCTCGCCAATACGGCGAACTTCACCCGGCTGATTGAGGACTACGTGCGCCGCTATCCCGACCACTGGCTGTGGGTCCACCGGCGCTGGAAAACGCGGCCTCCCGGGGAGCCGCCGCTCTATCCGTCCTGAAGAAATCAAAAGGAATGTCGAGAGTTGAAGAGTCGAAAGCTGCACGCCGTTACTCTCAACTTTAAACTTTCGACTTTCAATTTTTACTGCGGGGGCGACTATGACTGCGGAGGAAATTGCCCGAATGCTGGGTGGGAAACTTCACGGGAAGGGTTCCCGCGAAATTCTGGATGTGGCCGGCCTTGAAACCGCCGGCCCGGATGAATTGACCTACGCGGAGAATGCGCGCGCTCTTGAACGCGCCGCGCGCGCGCGCGCCGGACTTATCCTCGTTCGGGAAGGCGTTACCCTCCACGGAAAAACCACCGTGGCCGTGGCGCATCCCAAGCTCGCTTTTGTCCGGGCCGCAAATGCGCTGCGTCCTGCGGCGGTGCATCCCCCGGGAATCCATCCCACGGCAGTGATTGCATCCGATGTCGAAGTGCCCGCGGACGCCAGCGTTGGACCACACGTGGTTATCGAACGCGCGGTGAAAATTGGGGCGGGCACGCGACTCTCCGCCGGTGTGTACCTCGGTGAAGGTGTTCAGGTGGGAACGCATTGCGTCCTGCATCCACGAGTCACGCTTTATCCTGGCGCCCAAATTGGAAGCAGAGTAATTCTTCACGCCGGCGTGGTGGTGGGCTCAGACGGTTTCGGCTACGTCTTTGGCGAAGGCCGCCATCAGAAATTTCCCCAACTTGGAAAAGTGATCGTTGAAGATGACGTGGAAATTGGAAGCAATACCACCATTGACCGCGGGTCGCTGGGCAACACCCTCATCGGCCAGGGAACGAAGATCGACAATCTTTGCCAAATCGCCCACAACGTAAAAATCGGCCGCCATTGCGTGATCGCCGCGCAGACGGGAATTTCCGGCACCGTCGAGATTGGCGACAATGTGGCGCTGGGGGGGCAAGTGGGCATCGCCGATCACGTTCGCCTTGAAGACAACGTGATGATCGGCGGCCGGGGCGCAGTGTTTCCCGGCAAAGTGATTCGTAAGGGAAGTGTGGTCTGGGGAGATCCCGTGCGTCCCCTGGCCGAGTATAAGCGGATGAATGCTTACTTGTCCCGGCTGCCCGGCCTGGTGAAGAAAGTTAAAGAGCTGGAGAGGCAGAGGGCCAAGCGCAAGCCTAAATGAAGGCTTCAGAATTTCGCTCAAGCACTTCCTGGTTGCTGCACGCGCGCTTCCAAACTTTTCACAAAACACCAGGCGAATCAAGTATTGATGATTAAACTTATTTAGTAATACTAATTATATTACTAAAGAGTTGGTTTAATTTTTATTTTACTTCAAGGCAGGTTGGGCGATCCTCAACTGGATAGCAGCTTCGTCCCCGGTTCGTTCCAAATGCTTTTATTGATTCTAAAGGACATTCCAGCTTTGTTCCTCGAGGGGCGGGCTTTGCAATATGTTGCAGGCCATTTTTTAAGTTTCCATATTTCTTCCCCGCAATTTACACTTTCTTCTCTTCCCATTCATACTTCATACTTTCTTCATTCCACCTGTCTACCGTCTACAGTCTACTCCCTACCCTTCGGCTTGTCTGTCCAATATTGCACACTCTTGGATATTTATTTCTGGGTGAAAATGTGAGTGAAAGATGAACAGCCGCTCTGACCGATCAGGCGAAGGGCCACCCGCCCCTGCTTCTAGAATGGTATCTCGGTATCGCTATCCAGTTTAAGTCCCTGGGGCGTGGATTTATAAACCGCCATATGCCGCGGGGGATGGCGGTTATAGGTCAACTCGCGGATATACTCATCTTCATTCAAATAGCGGACGACCAAAGAATCCTTATCAACCTCCAACTTCCCATCATAGATGTCACGCTTCTCCCACAAAGATTTCAACGACTGCCCATCGTACTCATAAAGGACGGCGGAAAGCCGGGGCTGGCTCTTGCCGAGCCGGATGCCATAAGCAAGGAATCTGAAGCTCGTTGGGTCCGGCGCGGGCAGGAACGCGTAATGGAGGTCGGTGCGCGGAACGAAGTGGTGAATCCCAACCAGACGGGTTTTTCCCTCCCGGCTCTCAAACAACGCAATGACATTGACGCGATCGTAATCGGACCAGCCGAGAGTATATCCCGCTCCGGTCAGGACGCCGCCATTCCAGGGTTGGGAGAAAACTTTGGGATGCCCGAAGACGGGATAGTGCAATTTTGAAAATGCGCTTTCCATCTCCCGACGGACGCGGACGTCAAACGGCGTGCCGTCGGGCGCGGAGCCTGGCAAATGGCCGGCCATCCAAGCCTCAAGATGGTCCATCACAAGCTTT
Organism: Terriglobia bacterium; assembly: GCA_035934315.1. Classification (GTDB taxonomy): domain Bacteria; phylum Acidobacteriota; class Terriglobia; order UBA7540; family UBA7540; genus DASYXZ01. Next base: position 9,957 of record DASYXZ010000026.1, read on the forward strand.
TGGATTTGGCTGGTGAGAGGCCCCGACTCATCGAGGGGAGTGCTGAGGAGTTGGCGCCCCAGGGATTCCACGTGTTCGGCCAACTCTTCGGAAGGTTGCAGGGGCGGCCGGGATTTTTTCTTTTTCCCCAGCGCGGATGCAGGGGAGAATAAAAATAAAGTCGTCCCGGCGGAAAAAGATGGCAGGCCAGCCAGAAAAGCGCGGCGGCTTATACCTTGGGTCGATGAAGTCATGAAAATTTTCCTCACCTTCCATATTATTTAGCAAGCAGTAGAGCGTCAACCCAAACGGATGGATTAATCCTGGTTATCATTCCTACCCAAACGTCCGAGCGCTTTGATTATTTCGTCCTCCTGGTTCTCGAAAACAGTTCGGAGATCCAGAAGCACCTGGTCCCGTTCTACTCGCGCGATGATGGGTGGCACATTATGGCGTAGCTCGGACTCGATGTCCTGCGCGCTTAGGCGCGCGTGGCTGATGGCAATCAGGCTTGTGGGCAGTGATTGCCCTGGAGTTGATCCTCCGCCCACCACTGATTCACCCTGCTGAACTTTCACCAACATGCCCGGTTTTTCCGCGATCCGTTCCGTCAGGCTTGTTGCGCGGCGGGCCAGGTCGGCGGGAGGAATCTGAATCAAGCGCAACGCCGGAATTTCGTTTAAGTCGCCCCGAAGATAAATCGCGACGGTAGCTTCGAGCGCGGCGATGGTGAGCTTATCCACGCGCAAGGCGCGAAAAAGCGGATTGCGGCGAATGCGTTCCAGCGGTTCGCGCCTGCCGGTCAGGATTCCAGCCTGGGGGCCGCCGAGAAGTTTATCTCCGCTGAAGGTGAGCACATCCACTCCGGCCTTCAGGCTGGCGCCCGCCGGAGGTTCGTCGCGAATGCCGAAACGCGCCAGATCCACTACGCTGCCGCTGCCCAGGTCTTCGAGAAGAGGCAGATGATGCTGCCGCGCCAGGCCGGCAAGCTCCGACAACTCAGGACGTTCAGTGAAGCCCACCATGCGAAAATTACTGGGATGCACGCGCATCAGTACGCGCGTGCGATCATTAATGGCGGCGGCATAATCACCCAGGCGGGTGCGGTTGGTGGCGCCCACTTCGCGCAAAACCGCGCCACTCTTGGCGCAAATATCCGGAATGCGAAATGACCCGCCGATTTCAATCAGCTCGCCGCGCGAGACAATCACCTCACCGCCTTCGGCCAGAGTGTTTAATGCCAGGAAAACCGCCGCCGCATTATTGTTCACTATCAACGTCATTTCCGCGCCCAGGAGTCGCGCGAAAAGGCGATGGGTATGCTCGTCACGCTTGCCACGCTCCCCCAGCTCGAGGTCGTATTCCAGATTGGAATAACACGCGGCCGTTTCCACCAGGCGCTCTATGGCTTTCGGCGCCAGCGGAGCGCGGCCCAGATTGGTGTGGAGGATCACGCCGGTGGCGTTAATCACCGGCCGCAGGGAAAATTCCGCCGAGGATTCAGTGGCGGCAATAATTTCTTTCTCGATCATCTCCACGGAAACATCCGAAAGCGCGCCGCTCGAAAGGCGATTCCTCAGCCCTTGAATAACGTGCCGCGTGGCCTCGACGAGCAGCCGATGGCCCACGCGCTTTTCAAGAGAGCGAAGGGCGTCGCGGCTCAGCAGGTCGTCCACGGCCGGAATCCGGCGCAGGAGCAAACCGACTGCCTCTTCGGAACTGGTTTTAGAAGGTTCCATGATCCACGCAGCAAGGCGACTGAAAACCAGCGCCCCAGGGCGCGCCCCGCAAGTTTTCTTCAAAGGTGCAATGCCATTTCAACATAGATGGGCAAGAGGGTCAACGTCCGGCAGGGGTTGGAAATTTTATATTGACGCGCGGCGCTTCGAGCGGGTTATAATTTCCCTTAACGAAATCGCAAGCCAAGGATTATGTCGTGACGATTGACGAAGAACTCACCAAGCTGGACGACAGCATCCGCCGCCTCAAAATTGAGTACGAGGCCTATTTCAACGGGGGCCAGCCGCGCGCGCCTCACGACACGGTGTTTCGCGTTGAATCCACGATTAAAAAATATTCCGACGCGGCCAAATTAAATTTCGGCCAGCGATTCAGGTTCAACCAACTGGTGCAGAAATATGCCATCCACAATGACTTGTGGCGGAAGAAACTGAAAGAAAAGGAAGAAGGCCGCGGGCGGTTTGGGACCCGGCGGCGCGAGGTGGAAGAAAAGCCCGCGGACGCCACCGTGCGCGTGACTTGCTCTGACCCTTCGGCGGAAAAGGAAAAGGTTGACCAATTATTGAAGGCCGTGGTGGATGCCAAGCGCGCCGTGGGCGAATCGATTGACAATATCGATCCGATGGCGTTCGCCAAATTTGTGCGCGATAAAACCAGGCAGATAAAAGATTCGGAGGGCTGCGAAAAAGTGCAGTTCTCCGTAAGCGTGGAAGAAGGTAAAGTGAAATTTAAAGCTGTCAAGTCGGGTTAGCCATCGGCCCAGCCCCCTCCCCCAGGCTCGCCCCATTAGTCAAGGAGCACCAATGAAAAAAATTTCCCGGGCGCTGATCAGCGTCAGCGACAAGGCCGGAGTCGCCGAGTTTGCTGCGGGGCTCGCGGCGCTGAACGTTGAAATCCTCTCCACCGGAGGCACGGCCAAACTTCTTCGCGACGCGGGATTGAAGGTGCGGGACGTTTCGGAGGTGACAGGTTTTCCGGAAATGCTGGATGGGCGGGTGAAGACTCTTCACCCGAAGATCCACGGCGGCATCCTGGCCGTGCGGTCAAATGCCGGGCACCGCGCGCAACTCGATGCCCAGGGAATCGGATTTATTGACCTCGTCGCCGTCAACCTTTATCCCTTTGAACGAACGGCGGCCAAGCCCGGCGTGGCTTTGGAAGAACTGATTGAGAACATCGACATCGGCGGGCCGTCCATGATTCGTTCGGCCGCCAAGAATTTTGAAGACGTTACCGTGATTGTGGATTCGGCGGACTACGCCGCCGTGCTCGAAGAAGTGAAGAAGAACGGGGGAAAAGTTTCTCGTGAGACTCGCGCGCGCCTGGCGCTCAAGGCATTTGCCGCCACGGCCTCCTATGACGGCGCCATCTCCGCCACCCTGCAGAAGCGGGCGAACGGAACGCTGCCGGAAAATTTTCATCTGGATTTTCGAAAATTCATGGACCTCCGCTACGGTGAGAATCCCCACCAGAAGGCTGCGCTCTACCGCGGCGCCGGGGGAGCGCGCGGCCTGAGTTGGGCGAAACAGCTCCAGGGCAAGGAACTTTCTTACAACAATCTGTTGGACCTTGAGTCCGCTCTGCGCGTGGTGGAAGAATTCCCCGAGCCGGCCACCGCCGTGATCAAGCACACGAACCCGTGCGGCGTGGCCACCGCCAACACGCTGCGCGAAAGTTATGAACGCGCGCGCGACGCTGACCCGGTATCCGCCTTCGGCTCAGTCATAGCTTTCAACCGCGTTCTTGACGCCGCGACGGCTGAGGCGGTAGCCAAACTTTTTGTGGAGGCCGTTGTGGCGCCAGGTTATCACCCGCAAGCTTTGGAAAAATTGGCAGGCAAAAAGAATCTTCGCTTAATGGAGTTGCCTCCCGCCGCCACGGATGACCAGGGACTGGAAGTGAAAAACATTGGAGGGGGTTTGCTGGTGCAGACGCGCGACCAGCTTGGCGCAACACCGGAAAACTGGAAATGCGTGACCGAAAGGCAACCGACGGACGAGGAGAAGCGCGCGCTCGTCTTTGCCTGGCGCGTGGTGAAACATGTGAAATCGAATGCCATCGTCTACGCCCGCGACGGGGTGACGGTGGGCGTGGGGGCGGGGCAGATGAGTCGCGTGGATTCAGTGAAACTCGGAGCTGCGAAAGCGCGCGAGCTCGGGCACTCACTGGCAGGCACGGTGGTTGCCTCAGACGCTTTCTTCCCTTTCCCCGATGGTTTGGAGGAAGCTGCAAAAGCCGGAGCCACGGCGGTGGTTGAGCCCGGCGGCTCGGTGCGAGACGCGGAAGTGATCGCGGCCGCAAACAAGGCGAATGTGGCGATGCTCTTTACCGGCGTCAGGCACTTCCGGCATTGAACGACGGTCGGTGTTGAAATCATCGGGCGTAATCCAAGGCTTTTTTCGAATCGAAAAACACGGCGGGTCTGAAATTCTGAAGGCTTTTAAGACTTGGGAGCGTAGTATCCCTCGCGTGACACCACTTTATACTTGATCGGTTTTCCTTTCTTGTCGGGAATCCTGAGCTGATTTCCCATATCGTCTACCAATTCGACTTTGAGCTTGTGGTACTTCCCATCCTTGGCAGGATTGGTGGGAATAAAACCCAAGCCGTACTGCATGCGAAGCTGGCCGGCGATTTGTTGGTAAATCCCCGGCAGCTCGCCATCAAAGCGCGGGAAGTAAGCCTGCCCGCCCGAATATTGGGCAATATAATTCAACTCGTTTCTCGCCTCGATGCCCACCATGCCCGTGTCACTACGCACATCCAGCCACTCCAGGATGCTGACCGGATAAATGACCGTATCCGAAGCCTTGGCTATCTTGAGCATCTCGCCATAAGTTAATTTGCTGAAGGTGTCCCGGCCTGTGCAAATCACCAGGATGGCCTTCCGCCCCTGAATATCTTTCATGCGGTCAATCGTGAAAGCCAGGGCGTCATATAAATTGATCTCGCTAAAGCCCGGAATGCGGAGCTGGTCCAACGCCCCTCTGACCTCGCTGCGGTCCTGCGTGAAATCGGTGAGGATCTGGGGCTTCATGTCGAAAGAGACCACAGCCACCCAGTCCTTGGGCTGGATATAGTTCAGGAAATCGTAACCGTATTGAAGAGCCTTATAGAGGAAGATCCAGTATTGGTTGCTGAATTCAACCAGCATGGTGATGGTCATGGGCGCTTCGGCGGTTCCAAAGTTCGAGACAGCCTGCGGCACGCCGTCATCATAAACTTTAAAATTTTTCCGGCCCAAACCGGAAATGGGATTGCCGTTATTATCCTTCACCATGACGTCCAGGTTCACCAGATTGGTTGCCGTCGTGAGGGTATAGATTTTGCCGGGGTCGATTTTCTCAGGTTTTTTTTCCAGGGGCTGGGCTTCAGGAGAGGGCTCCGTCTTCTTGGGCGCGATGACTGTTTCACCCACATTGGGTTTTGGACCGGAGCCTGGCTGCTGCTCCGTCTGCGCTTGGGCGTACCTGCGCTCCGACAAGGCCGCCAAACCAAAGAAACATCCCCCCGCCAAAATCAGGATTAAAAATAGCTGTCGCACTCTCTTCATGAGTTTCGCTCCCGCCCTCGCAAGGCCCACAGCGTTATTTCATTATTATGATGACACTCACCATGCCTTAGGTCAACCGCAGTAAAAAAATGATTTGACTGTTCGATTGATGGCGCCCTGCCTTTCAGGGTTGTACGGTGCGGGATCACCTAAGGGAGTCCAGGGCCAGTATTGGGTTTGGCAATTCCAGCCAGGCAAATAATTTCTGTTTGGCGTCTGGGGGCTCAACTATGGCCGTCGTTTTCTTTCGTTTGCCGACCATTCGGTTGGTAAAAGCTCGTTCGTCGCGTAATCAATTGATTTCAGGGTGGATACGGCTAAGCACTGGCGCCCTATATTTATTCTAGTGCTTTCAATTTCCCTTGACACGTCTGCAGGGTATGACATAATTCATATGCGGGTGGGGGTGTCGAAAAAAGCACTTGACTCCTTTGACCAGCATCATTACGCTTACCTCCTAGTTACGCTCAACTGGCGTAAAATCTTTTTGTGCGTTTTTATAAACGCACATCCTATGGAGGAAAGCATAATGAAAAATTATTTCTTGACGTTTGCTCTCGCGGTTCTGGTTGTTTTAACAGGAGTTTCACTTAAACAAAGTGTGGCGGCAATTGGCGGTTCACC
>DASYXZ010000183.1:0-7818 GCA_035934315.1 Terriglobia bacterium
CTCAAGCCAGGCACCTGCACAGCGGCAATCTTCACTCATACGGGTGCGGCTGATGGCGACACGATCGCCATGGGCGTTCCCAATGCGATGATGACTGTGGCCGGCGTCCCCATCTATTCTGCATGGGTAAGTGCCGCCGACACCATCACCATCCGGGAATGCAATCTCGATCCCAACATCAACCAAAAGACCGGCGCGTCGGGTACGATACGTGTCGATTTGTGGAAGCACTGAACTCGGATCTGGCTGAATGAAGAATTCAGAGACCGCCGGTCCCGCGTAACGGGATCGGCGGCCTTTTTGTTTTCAGCGCCATTCTTACACAGGCGACGAATTTTTATAAGCAACTGGCAGCCGCCTGGTTTATGATGGGGCGTTCGAAACCGAAGGTAACCCATTCGCAAAACGATATTCACAAATGTATGAAGTCGGGCGGGAATGCTCTATTGACCCTGGCCCGAACGCGCGCGTAAACGCGGTCGCGATGGACATACCCAAGGAGCACAGCCAATCAACATGAAGAAATTTGACCTGATCGTCATTGGTTCCGGACCGGCGGGAGAAAAAGGCGCGGCTCAGGCTGCCTACTTTGGAAAAAAAGTAGGCATGGTTGAGCTCGGTCAATTTCCGGGCGGGATATTTGTTAACACCGGAACCATTCCCAGCAAGTGCCTGCGCGAGGCCGCTCTGTACTATTCCGGTCTGCTCCAACGCGGTCTTTACGGAATCGACTATTCGCTTCGGGACGGCTTGACGGTTCACGACTTCATGCATCGCAAGGACGCTGTGGTCGACTTGGAGCGTGACAAAGTGCAGAAGAACCTGCTCGCCCATCACATTGAAATGATACACGGCTCAGCCTCATTCGAGGATGCTCGCACCCTGCGGGTTCAACTTCCTGATGGGGGGACGGAAACCTTGACGGCCGACTTTATCCTGATCGCCACCGGCTCCCGACCGTATCGCCCAGCCGATATTCCCTTCGACGACCACTTCATCTTTGACTCGGACACTATCCTCGGCATGGATCGAATTCCCAAAAGCATGATCGTGGTGGGCGGCGGCGTGATTGGCTGCGAGTACGCTTCCATGTTCACCGCGCTGGGAGTGAAGGTGATTTTTTCGGCCGGATCGGATCGACTGCTTCCTTTCCTGGACGCGGAAATCTCCGCGCGCCTTAAAGACCGGCTTGAGTACCTCGGCCTGGAATTGATTTTGAACGACCGCCCGGCGACGGTGGCGACACAAAGTAACAGCGTTCGCGTGACCATGAAATCCGGCAGGGTCCTGGAAACTGAGACCGCGCTTCTCTCGACAGGGCGCACGCCTCTGGTGGCGGGCCTGGGCCTCGACAAGGCCGGGATCGCTCTCAACGAGCGGCACGCCATCGCGGTGAACGAGCATTACCAGACTTCCCTTCCCCATATTTACGCCGCCGGCGACGTGATCGGTTTTCCGGCGCTGGGCTCCACCTCTATGGAGCAAGGGCGCGTGGCCGTGTGCCATGCCTTTGGCCTTAACTACAAGCAGCACTTGCCGCAGACCCTGCCGCTTGGAATCTATACCATTCCCGAAATTTCCTCCGTGGGTGAAACGGAAGAGACGTGCAAGGCCAAGGGCATTGCCTATGAAGTGGGCCGCGCCCGCTACACCAATAATGCCCGCGGCCAAATGATTGGCGAGACGCACGGGCTGTTAAAACTCGTCTTCCGCCGCGATAACCTCCGCCTCCTCGGCGTACACTTGATCGGCGAGAACGCCACGGATCTTGTCCACATCGGCATGATCGTGATCGAGCTTGGAGGCGGAATCAATACTCTGGTGGACTCGGTCTTCAATGCTCCAACCCTTTCGGAAATGTATAAGGCGGCGGCCTACGATGGATTGGGTAACCTGGCGGGTTTCAAATTAAAAGAGGGATAGAAAGGGATTTGTGATTTGTGATTTTGGATTGAAGATTGGAAACGTTTTGATTTTTACTGCCGCCCGGTCATCATGGCTGTAACCCTGATTCTTCCAATACCTTCATTCCGGAAACTTGCGCCGGATATTCACCGTGCGATCAAGTTCGTCCGCCACTTGCAAAATCTTCAATCGCAAATCCGGGTCCAAGCTGGCGGATCGCAAATACCCCGCAACCTCGGCCTGAGCTGAAGCCGACTGCTGAGGCACCACAAAGGCGCTCAACCATTCCACCAGAAAGAAAATCTTGCGATCGCGTTTGATCTGCGGCAGGACATCAAGCGCCGGCTTCAAATAAGGCTCGGTAAGGGCCGTCTGATTCCAATAATTAAAAGCTCCAAGACTCCCGGCAATCCAATCTTCCGGGCGCGCGGGATTGTGAAGGTAATCCTCAAAATATTTTTCTTTGGTTTTGCGGTCTGGCCGCGCCGCTTCAGCGATGTAAGCGTATTTCTGACCGTCGCCAGTGTGGTCGCGTTCGCGTTCAGCATTGAAAATGGCATTGGCTTCCGGATCATCACCGGCAATTAACGCCGTCACCAGGCTCCAGCGATCGAGTGGGCGAAGCTTCATGCCAGGCACTTTAAGACGGCCGCTGAGCAGAGCCTTCAATTTGTCCAGCCCCTTTTGCGTTTCGACGATTCCGCGCAAGCCGCGGAACCACGTGATTCGCAGGCTCAGGTCGCGCGAGTGCACCATGCGATTGGCCGCCATCGCCTCAAGGCTTGGAGCGATTTTTACGCGCGTTTTGCGAGACACATAACGGTGCAGCGCGGTGGTGGCGTGTCCAAGAATATCCTGAGTAAGCGGCTCATCGTTTTCAGACGGCAACAACCTCATCGCAAGCGCGATATAGGCGCGCGGAGCGAGATCAGCCTGGCGCACTCCCTCCCAAAGCGAACCCCACAGCAACGCGCGGCCGAAGGGGTCATGCAGCCGCCCCAAATCCTGCATCACGGCGCGGCGGCTGGCCGCATCAAGGAGAAAGCGCCCATAGGCATAATCCTGATCGTTGGCAAAAACCCATTGCGGGCACGGGTGGCCTGCGGCCTGCGGAACTTCCATCGTTTGCTTATTCAAGTCCACACGAATACGGGACTGGCGGCCGTTCGCGTAACTCAACACAACTTGAGTTGCGATGGGCCAAATGTCATCGGTGCCCAGCACATCGTGTTGAGAAAGTGAGAGACGACTCAGGTGATTGCCGCCGCACGACCAGGCAACGTCCACCTGCGGCATGCCGCGATGGCGAATCCACATGTCCGCCCAGTTGTCCAAAGGCCGGCCCGAGACTTGTTCGAAGGCGTGTACCAGGTCACTCCACCCGGCGTTCGCGTAGGCGTGTGCTTTCAAATACAAGCGCAAGCCGTCGCGAAATTTTTGCGGTCCCAGCACGTAAGCAAGCTGTTTCAGCACGGCCGGCGCTTTGGAATAGACGATGGCTCCGTAGGCGGACTTGGCGTCTTTCAAATTATGAATGTCCTGGTAGATGGGAGTCGTCCCTTGCGTGGAATCGATGGCGTAGGCCGCCGGCTTGATGGATTCATAAAACCGTTTCCAGATATTTTCATTGGGCTTCAGACTGGCGAGCGCCTGGTAGGCCATGTATTGAGCGAAGCCCTCTTTCAACCAGAGATCGTCAAACCAGCGCATGGTCGTGAAATCGCCAAACCACTGGTGGGTCAATTCATGCAACACCAGGATGTCGCGGCCCAGGAGATCGGAATGCGTGGGTGCGCGGCGAAAAAGCACGGACTCCTCGCGCAAAAACGTGGCGCCCGCGTGTTCCATTCCGCCGTAGGGAAAACCGGGAATCAGCACCATGTCGTACTTCGGGAATGGAAATGGCTGCGCGAAATAGCTTGAAAGATATTTAATTCCCTGCGCCGCGATTTCCTGCACCGCCGGAGCTTCAGTCTTCGCGCGCGCCAGCATGGACTGGCGGACATAGAGTCCGGGCAGACCGCCCTCGTCGTTCACCCTTTGGAACGGACCGGCGGCAAATGCAAACAAGTAAGTGCTGATGGGGCGCGTTTCCTTGAAATGCGTGCTGACTTGTCCATGTTCCGAGGGAAGCCTGACCTCCACCGCAGTATTGGAAATGATCGTCCAGTCTTTAGGACTCGTCACCAGAAGATGGAAGCGCGCCTTGAGATCCGGCTGATCAAAGCATGGGAACGCCATGCTTGCGTCCATGGGAACAAAAAGCGTGTAGATGTATTCTGAATTGTCGTCACGATCCTCGAAGCGCGTGAACGCCTTGCCGGCCGGGGCAACGTTAGCGGTGAACTCAATGCGGACAGTGTTCTCTCCCGCGTGAAGTTTTTCGGCCGGGAGCTCCAGGTGCCCGTTCTCCGCCGCCACTGGAACTGCGGAATCGTTCACAATGAGTGTGCTTATTTTGCCATCGCGAAAATCGAGCAGCACTGGGCTGACCGCCTGCAGTTTGAACCTGATGACATCTTGTCCCCAGATGGTGGGCGCATGAGGAGTGAGCACGAACCACAGATGATACCGGATGTCGGAAACCTGGGAAGCCCGCTGGCGGGCCAAGTCACGCGGAATGCCTTCGGGGGCGCTGGCAAAAGCGGTGGGGAGCGAGAGAATCAGGAAGAGGAGGATGCGCAGGCACATTCCCTTCTGTTCTTACCATGAAGTCGGCAGGGCCACAAAGAAAAACTTATTGGAATGACATTCCTTTTCGCAAAATCTTTTGCAAAGCTCAATCAGCCTGGATTGAAGCCAGGCGCGATTGAGGATAGAATGTGCTGCCGTTGAATGGCGAGAGATCTCGGGGTTTGTGGCGTTGCGCGCGTGGCCTTAATTACGACGAGGAGGCAGGAATGAGAGCGGCACGAAACTTGGGAATAATATTTTTGGGCATCTGGCTAATTGTAACCAGCCTGCTCCGGGTGGTCAGCATTCAGATTCCGCATATCAGTATTGTGTTGGCATTTCTCGGCCTGGCTGCGGGTGTTTTAATCCTGATTGGACGGTAAACTTTTCTCCTTCCCGTTTACCGTCTTTGGTGAGCGACTAAAGCTGACACGTTGCAATGGAGCACGAAGGCTCCGCCGACACCCGGCCACAGGGTTGGGTCAGGTGCGGGCTTCGAACGTGGCTCCGTAAAACTTGCGGTCGCTACCTTCGATGGGCTGCTCGCGGACAATGCGAACCGGTAGTTCTGTTTTCTTTGCGATCGAGTCGAGCGGAAAAACCGCCATCAAAATTTCGCCCGTCAGGTATTTTCTCCCGCTGACAAAGCAGAAACCACATTTTGATATATTTTCTGTTCGTGTTATTTCCGCATTGCCGCTTGAGTCGCGAATTCCGATCGGCAACTGCATGTAGACGCGACGATGGCCCCGGTCAACGGATTCCATGACGGAGGAGAACCAGGCAGACCGGTCTTCTGCCCGATTCCGCGCCGCCTCCACCGCCTGGTGAGGCGGCACACTCAATTCCGCGCATCTCCATGGACATACCGCCGCGCAGGTTTGGCAGGGCAGTCCCACCATGCCAATCGACCGCAGAGCTTCCACTTCGGAGAGGGTGAGCGGGAGAAGCGCCACATTGTGGCAGATGCCACATTCAAGCAGCACTCGGGCGTCCGCCGGTCCGTCTGAATTCGGAAACTCGATACCCCAGAAATTATTGTTTTCATCAACACACGCCACCCCGTACTCGCCGCCATTTTCTCCCTTTGAAGCGATGGATTCCACCACCCTGAATTCCGCCTCGTAGCGGCCCATGGGGCTCTTCACGCGGACGGCCTGACCTTTGTCGAGCGGCCGGGGGATTTGGATTCGAGCCCCATAACGGTTCAGGCCAATGGCGCGCCCATCGTATTCCATAGCTCGGCCGCTCGAATCCAAACCTTCCATGCGCAGTGGAATCGTCATCCACAGCCTGGCTGACCGACGTCTTTCGGCAGCAGTTGTCATCGCGTTTTCCTTGAGTAAATCTTCCCAATCGAATTGCGCCGCCGGCCCCACGCTCTGAACGAGCGTCTGAATTATCCGGCATTCTTAATTGTAATTGGCTGTCGCAAAACAAAGTGCAATGGAGTTTCTGAAGGCAATACGATGTCCTTTTTTCCAGTGGCATACGCGGCCGCAGTGCCACCTCCGCCTCCGGCAAGAGCACCGATGGCGGCACCCTTCCCGTGGCCGATCAAGGCTCCGAGCAGCGCGCCGCCCGCCGCCGAACCACCAATCCATTTTAGGTCATGCTTCTTATGTGATTGCCCGACCCGGCTGTAACTGGAGGTCGAAATGCGATAGGTGTTTCCCCCGACCTCGATGGAAGTCAGCGCGACAGAGAGTTCTGCAGGAGTCTTCAAGTGGCCGGAAGGTCGAGCTTCAAGAACTTCCCCCGTAACTCTCGCACCTCGGGGCACAACTCCACCCTCCCTTAGCCTGATGGGTTGGTTAAGCGTCGCCCGAAACGTATCACCACTTCGGTTTCGCGCGGTGCTGATGGAGTCGTCCAATCGCACGTTAATCGGACTTCCTTCCGGAATCGTGAACGTGGTGGGAGAACTGTGCGTCACCTTTTGCCAGAACCCCGCACGCTGTGCTGTATCCCCATTCATGCTGGCAGCCTGAGTTGTTCCATTTCCAGTTCCGGAGTTCCCACAACCCGTCAGGAAAAATGCCAATAATCCCGCCACGATGGCGGCGCCAAGATGATGAATTGATCTCATAAATAATCTCCTATGCTTCTCAAACTTCCGGTTTCGAAGCATCCCCTTTCTCCAGTAAACATTTATCCAGCTAAACTTGCGCACCCCCCTCGAGGGGGTGAATCGACCAATAATCACGCACGAAGTGTTCCATCCGGCCAGATTTAATAAGCAGCCTGTTATTAAAAGGTTAGCCCACGACCTTGCCGGAATAGCGAAATACCGCAAGGCAATATTTCCTGTTCGGGTGTAGAAATTTCCAGCCCGCTCAAGCGGCGTTCCGAGGATAAAAACGTTGAATACTCAAATAGCTTCTGCGGAGTGAGGTTTCAGACGCGTAGAAATGCGGCCCATACATTTCAAGCGGGTACCTCATTTCAATCTTCCCGGTCATTCTTCAATCTTTTGTCATATCACTTTTTCGATCACAAGAAGTCCGGCTCATCGTAAGATATTCAGGCATGCAAAACTCGACAAACACCGAAGTCGCCATTCGCGCTGAGAGTTTGTGCCGTTTCTACGGTGAAGGTCCTGGCACCATCCGGGCTGTGGATGGCGTCTCGCTCGAAATACACGCTGGCGAATTCCTCGCACTACTCGGGAGTTCCGGGTCAGGCAAGTCAACCTTGTTGAACTTGATCGCGGGGCTCGATCGCCCGACGGCGGGTACGATCACCGTACATGATCGCAACCTTGCTCAGATGACTACCCACGAACTTGCGAGTTATCGCCGTCACACTATTGGAATGGTTTTTCAATCCTTCAATCTAATTCCCACTATGACGGTGGCGGAGAATGTGGAACTCCCGATGCGCTTTGCGGAGGTTGACCGCGGCGAGCGCGAGTCGCAAGTGCGGGATGCGCTGGCCCGAGTAGGATTGGATGCGCGCCTCAATCATCGTCCGAGCGAACTTTCCGGCGGAGAGCAGCAGCGTGTTGCGTTGGCGCGCGCCCTGGTGAATCGTCCAAGCTTTCTGCTGGCGGATGAGCCCACCGGTAACCTTGACAGCAAGACAGGAGACAAAATCCTCAATTTGATAAGCGTTATCAATAAATCTTCGGGCACAACAGTGGTGATGATTACCCACGAACGCGCCCTCGCTGAGCGATTCGCCCATCGAATTATTTTTCTTTCTGATGGAAAATTGGTGGCGGAAGGCGAACAGAGGTAA
>DASYXZ010000027.1:0-3877 GCA_035934315.1 Terriglobia bacterium
CTACGTTCTGCGTTTCAACCGCGATGCGCATTCGAGCGCGGAGGTAATTCGCAACCTCGTGAACAAAATCGAGGTCCGCGATATCCTGGTGGAGGAAGAACCCATCGAGGACATTGTGAAACGTATTTATATGAGCGGTGAGATGGGATGATCGGATGGTCAGCGGTTATTTGCGTGTGGGCGCCACGAAGGAAGGATTAAGTGATGGTCACACCGGAAGTGCAAGCCTTTAAAACTCCGCGCGGCGAGACTTTTTCGCCCATTGCCACCCTCCGGTTATACGCCGAATTTGTGCGGGTCGGCTTTATCAACACTCTCGCTTACCGGCTTCGCTATTATACCGGCATCGTCACTTACTTTATTTATGTCTCCATATATTATTTCATCTGGAAGGCGATTTACGCGAACGGCTCCGCCATTGAAGGCTTCGACTTCAGCGCCATGCTCACCTACGTGGGGGTGGGTTGGATTATCCGCTCGTTCTACTTCAACAACATTGACCAGGACCTCTCGCAGCAGGTGGCTGAAGGCAAGCTGGCGATGGACCTCATCAAGCCAGTTAACATCCAGATGATGTATATCTCACAAGCGCTGGGGGAATCGATTTTCCGCCTGGCTTTGCTGACCGCGCCCACCGCAGCCATTTTGCTTTTAGTGTATCCTTTGAAGCGGCCGGCAAGCTGGATTCACCTGGGAGTCTTCCTGGTAAGCGCCGCGCTTTCTTTCTTTATCGTGGCGGGGATTAATTTTGCCGTGGGCACACTCGCCATCCGGTTGCTTTCCATCCTGGGGTTGCTGCGCGCCAAATATTTTCTGCTGGAGCTTTTTTCCGGGCTCCTCATCCCTATTTCTTTTTTCCCCCACACTTTTCAGGCAGCCTTGAAATTCTTGCCCTTCCAATACATCAGTTACGTTCCCCTGCTGATTTACCTGGGAAAGATTCAAGGGATGGGCATGATGGCGGCCATCGGCATACAACTGTTTTGGGTGTTGGCGATGCTCGCGGTCGGCGATGGCATGTGGAGATGGTCAAGCCGAAAGATTACCATCCAGGGCGGGTGACATGATTGAGTCGCGCCACAAGAGGGCGTATAGTCTAATATTATGAAGTGGCCAAATCCTAGGAGAGGCGGCCCACGCCTCGTTTTATTCATTTTGCTTTTAGCGTTGCCCACGCTCGGGCAGAAGCAACCCGCTCCAACCCAAACGCAGGGCGTTTTGCATGTCATCACGCAATTGGTGCAGGTGAACGTTATCGTGGAAGACAGGCACGGCCAGCCGATCCCCGGCATGACCCGTGACGACTTTACTATTTTTGACGATGGCGAACCGCAGAAAATCAGCGTCTTCAAAGTGGAACAAATTCAAGCGACGCCGGCGCCCATCAAACTTCCGCCGGGCATATTCTCAAATATGCCGGAGCGACAGGCCGGCGCCTCACCCGCCGTGACCGTGATCCTGCTGGACGGCCTGAACACCAGTTGGGCTGACCAGGCCAGCGCGCGTTTGCGCGTCATTAAGTTTTTAAAACAACTCCAACCCAGTGACCGGGTGGCACTCTATTCCCTGGGGAGGCAGTTGCGCGTGCTGCATGATTTCAGCAGCGATTCCACGACGCTTGTCCAGGCGCTCAACCACTACCGAGGGCGAGCCGGCAACGAGCTTGAGGCATCGCTGGTCGATGACCCGGACAATCCGCCGCAGTGGTCCCAGGATGTGAGTCAGGGCATTGGGGATGCTGTGGAAGGCAGCGCGGCGGTTTCCTCCTTAATCCAAGGCTGGCTGAACAATGCTACGAATGCGGAGGCTGAATATTACATGAACCAGCGCGTCGAGATGACTGTGGACGCACTCACGACCATCGCGCAACACTTGCAAGGCGTTCCAGGCAGGAAAAATCTGGTCTGGGTCTCGGGCGCGTTTCCGGTCTTACGGGGAATGGACCAAATGATGCAGAAGGGCGATTTCTCCACGGGCAGCACTTATGGTGAGCAGATGGCCCACGCGGCCCAAGCGCTGAATGATGTGAACCTGGCTATTTATCCGGTGGACGCGCGCGGCTTGATGCTGGACCCGAATTACGGCCCTGAGAGCCTCAGCGTTAACCAGGTGCGCGCCAAGGGCATGGCGAGGGTAATGCGACCCAAGCTCCCAGCGCACATCACCGACAATTTCCCCACCATGGACGAGTTTGCCAAACGCACTGGCGGACGCGCCTTTTACAATACCAATGACATTCAGGGTTCCATTCGGCGAGTCATCGAGGATACGCGACTGACCTACCTGCTGGCCTACTATCCCACCCACGGAAAATGGAATGGCGAGTACCATAAGATCAAGGTGGAAGTTGATCGGCCCGCCTTGCGACTCCAGTACCGTGACGGCTACTCCGCGCTGCCGGAGGAGCCACCCGCTTCTCCCGCCGGCAAGAAAGCGCTTGACGCTGCCATCCTGAGCCCGCTCGACGCCACGGCCGTGGCATGCGTGGTCAAGCCAGTTGCGCTGAAAACACCTCCTGGGCAGCCGCCAGCAGTGGAAATGCAGTATTGGATCGATGCGCGCAATATCACCCTCACTCCTGCCGCCGATGGGTGGCGGGGCAGCATCACTTTGGTGACCGCCGAAATTGGGTCGAAGGGTGAAAGCTTGAAAGGCGTTTCGCACGTGATCAGCTTCCAGGTGACCCCCGCCAAGCGTGAAGATTTTCTCACGTCCGGTGTCCGGTTCAACGAACTGGTTCCCATCGTTCCCAATGCGGAGCGAATTCGGGTGGTAGTTCGCGACGATTCCACGGGAAGCTTGGGCTCGTTGAGCATGCCGCTTGACCGCGTGTTGCCCCCCCACGGAGGTTAGGGCCGAACGGTGCTCGACCTCGTGATGTGACAAGCCTCCGGTCAGGGCGTGCACCATTCCAGGGCAAGGGCTGCGCGCCCTTGCTGATTTCAATTACTTTGATGGGGTGATCCTCCAACTCAAGGGGCTGGATGTGCCCAGCCCCTTGGAAGAAGCCCAAGCGCTCTATTATTTGAAGACAATGCGATTTAAGGTTGAACTCCTTTTAAACTTCTGGAACGCATCACTTGAATATCGTCGTTTGGTTTTCCGAATCTGTGTTATCTGAAAAATCTATGGGTTGGAAACAATGAAACGACACCTCAGGCTCCTTCTTCTTTACTTCGCCCAGTACGTCAAGGTGCGTTTGGCGTATAAAGCAGATTTTTTCATCGCGTTCTTTTCTTCCATGGCCGCGACGGTAATAGGATTTGGATTCGTTCTGGTTCTATTTACGAAAGTCCCCAAGCTTCAGGACTGGTCCTTCAACGAAATTCTTTTCCTCTACGGTTTTTCGCTGATCCCTCTCGGCTTTTTCAATGTAGTCAGTTGGAACCTCTACGAGTTCGGCGACCTTTACATTATCCAAGGACGTTTTGACCGGATTCTTTTGCGGCCCATCGACACCTTGTTTCAGGTACTCTTCGAAAAATTCCGAATTGAGTCACTCCAGGAAGTGGTAACGGGTCTCGGCGTCGTGGCGATTTGCAGCCGGCGACTCCACATTTCCTGGGGCATCGCCGAATGCCTCTGGTTTGCCTTGGCGGTCGCTTGTGGAGCTTTGATTTACATGTCGGTCTTCCTGATATTGACCGCAGTTTCGTTCTGGTTCGAAGACCGAGTGGGCATTGTGCCCCCTGTCTTTAACATGCTCACCTTCGGGCGCTACCCACTGACCATTTATAACGTCTTTATCCAATTTATGCTCAGTTGGATTATTCCGTTTGGATTCGCGTCGTTTTACCCCACCACCCATTTCCTGGGCCGCGTTTCTTTTGCCTGGTATTTTCACCTGGTCCCGGTAGTGGCGGCGGTGTTCTCTATG
>DASYXZ010000198.1:0-22216 GCA_035934315.1 Terriglobia bacterium
AATCTCCTTTCTGTAACAAAAACTTAATATGGCCTTTAATTGCAGTTAACACTGGCATGGCACTCTGTCTATTATTATCTGTGTTGGATAAGGCATCTGTTAGCACTTATAGGCAACTGGTAAAAATCAAACAGCAAGGAGTGGAGAATGTACACAAAGGGAATTCCAGGCAGGGCGCTCGTGATGGCGATGGTTCTGGCGGCACTAGCAGTTTCGGGCTTCTCACAAACGGCGGCCGAAACAGGGCGGAAGGCAACTGTTTCTACTGACGAAATTTCGATCTTGAAGCAGGAAGTTTCCGAACAGCAGAAACAGATTGAAGCGCTGCAGTCGGCGGTGAACGCGATGACGCAAAAGCTGAACCATGTGGGCAACATAACACAGTTGGACAGCAAAACTCAGACGGCAACACCGCAAGCTCCAAGAGTGGGGCAGGTGGCGAGTTCGACCCCGGTAATTCCCACCAGCCTGATGACGCCGGAAAACTCTTCCGGAACGTTTGCGACGGCGACGCCGCCATTGGCGCTGGTGACGAATCCGCAGGAAAAACATGCTGATGAAACATCTCCCCTTCAGTTGCGCGTGGGCAATGCTTACATCACGCCGGTTGGTTTTATGGATTTCACCAGCGTATGGCGCAGCTCTGACGTGGGGAGCGGCATCGGGACAAACTTCGCCGGCATTCCTTACGGAAATATTTTCCAGAATAATCTGAGCGAGTTCCGCCTGAGCATGCAGAACTCCCGCATTGGTTTCCGCGTGGATGCGATGGTGCACGGCGCTCATGTGATCGGCTACACGGAGTCCGACTTCCTGGGAAACAATCCCGGTAATGTGGCCGTGAGCAGCAACAGCAACACCATGCGCTCACGCTTGTACTGGGTGGACGCACGGAAGGGCAAATGGGAAGTGCTGGGTGGTCAGACTTGGACCTTGCTCACACCGGGACGCTCGGGAATTTCGCCATTGCCCGGCGACATCTTTTTCTCGCAAAATATAGATGTGAATTACCAGCTCGGCCTGGCCTGGGGGCGCATCCCCGAACTGCGGTTTGTTTATCATCCCTCGGATAAAGCGGCCCTGGCCATCGCGCTTGACAGCCCGGAACAATACGTGGGGGGTTCGGCGGGTGGTGGACTGGTGACCTTTCCGGCAGCCCTGGCGGCGACTTATGTGAATGAGCTAAACACCGGTGGCAATACCCTGGGCGTTCCCAACGTTGCTCCTGATGTAATTGCCAAGCTGGCACTTGACCCTACCAAAAGGTTTCACTTCGAAGTCGGTGGAGTGGCGAGGGAATTTAAGCTCTGGGATCCAATCACCAAGACCACCGCTTCTTCAGGCGGCGCCGGCGGCTTTTTGAACTTGAATTATGAATTGTTCAAAGGCTTCCGTGTGGTCACCAACAATTTCGTGAGTGATGGCGGGGGACGGTACATCTTTGGCCAAGCCCCTGACCTGATCGCGCGTGCCGACGGAACCCCCTCTCCAATTCATGCCGACTCAACGGCTTCAGGCTTCGAGTACACGAACAAGAACACGCTGCTCTTTGGTTACTACGGCGGCCTTTACGTGGGCCGGAACGTGGCCATCGATGCGGGCGGCAAGCCGGTCGGTTATGGATACGCAGGTTCCCCTGCGGGTCAGAATCGCGCCGTCCAGGAAGGTACTTTTGGCTTCAACCAGACGCTCTGGAAGGATGCGAAGTACGGCGCGCTAAATTTTATGGGCCAGTATTCGTACCTCACTCGTAATCCCTGGGCAGTGGCCAGCGGGCAGCCGGCGAACGCAAATCTGAACATGGTGTTTTTCGATTTGCGGTACTCGTTGCCGGGCGCGGCGCCGTCCATGAAGTAGGGCGCAAATCAGGGGCTCACCAAGGCTTGTCAGTTGCGGCGATAATGCCGGGTGGCTGGCCAATTTCAGGATGGCGAAAAATCTCAAAAGTAAAAACAACTTGAAAATTGCCGCCGCTAAGAACAGGCCTTGACGGATGCGGGTTCCACCGTCAATATTTAGAAGGTCTGCAGTTGGAGTTGACCTGCCGAACAATATTGACGGTTTGGCCTTCGATCGGCGGCAATCGTTTGGCGGTCGACAAGCAACTTTTGACTCGTTCTGAGGGCCTGTAGCTCAGCTGGGAGAGCACCTGGTTTGCAACCAGGGGGTCGGGAGTTCGATCCTCCCCAGGTCCACCAAGTTTTTTCCCGTCATTCAGAATACACACCAAGCCGCGCGGAGGTCAGCGAGGAAAACCTTTGGCGTTAGGTTTGGACCATCGCATTATAGACCGCCAGCGCCGGACTCTGTCCCCAGTGGCTGACAAAATTAAGTTCGGGGAGCAGCAAAGGCCGGTCTTAAAGCATTTGATTACTTTAAATCTGCGAGCTTCTTATCCACGTCAGACAATGCGGCGTTCAGAATGTCGCGATAGCGGGTATTTTGAACAGTTTCAAGGTTTTGTAAAATCCTGGACCGGGCGAGTTGCAAACTACTTCTGGTCCGAAACAATTCTAATTGAGCAGAAGACAGGCGTTCCTTTACCGCTGGGGAACGGTCGCCCTCGAACGCCTCGATTTGTCCCTCAACAGACTTGCTTTCCCAGCCTCGGGCCATAAATCAAAAGTAATTTGGGTCGCGGGTCGACGGCCATTAACGGCCGGCCACCGGACGATTAATTTTTATAATGCCTTTATTTCGCATTTAACGCCGTCAGGCACCACTGCCTTTAGAACAATCAATCTGTTTCTGCTATTATAGCAGTATCTTTACTGCGAAGTTAAGCTGATAATCTATTTATGGTTTCTCGCTGCCCAAAGTGCGGTTCCTCCAGAGTAGCGCGGCTACGCTACGGTCTCCTGCGGGCGATATTCAAATTGTTTAATTCCCGGGTGGCGGAGTGCGCCCGATGTGGTCGCTGGCGCAGGATTTCCTCAGACAAAAAAGCAGAAGAACAGTGTTTCCGCGAAGACGCCTGTCCCTCCTGCGGCGGCTTGGACTATCGCAGGTCACACCGACCGCCTTCGGAAAAACTCGCGGGCTGCCCACCGATGGTGCGCTGCAGGAAATGCCATCACCGATTCCCCGCCCCCCTGAGGGAAGCTGAAGCCGCATGATCCTTGGGCCGCACACCGCCGGACTTCATATACGTCCGAGCGCCGCCCGCCGTGCAGGAAAACCGCACGCTCTCCGTTAAATCAGGCATAATGTCGCCGATGGCCACCCCTTCCGTCAACCGGCGCATCGCCCAGTCCACCGGCATTGTGATGGCGAGCGTGCTGGCCAGCCGCTTGCTCGGCTTTTTCCGCGACTGGACGGTGGCCCGCCAGATCGGCTCGAACGCCATTACAGACGCTTACTATGCTGCTTTCACGCTACCCGATTTTCTTAATTACCTCGTGGCCAGTGGTTCCTTGAGCCTCATCTTTATTCCCGTCTTCACAAAGTACATCGCCGAAAAACGCGAGGACGAAGCCTGGCACGTGTTCTCAACGGTTGTAACTTTTATGGGTTTCCTGCTGGTTACCTGCGTCCTAGTGGCTGAATTTTTTACGCCCCGGCTGGTAGTGTTGATCGCTCCCGGCTTCGGTCCGGAGGAGAAGGCACGACTTATTTTCCTCACGAGGCTGATGCTGCCCGCCCAAATCTGCTTCTATCTGGGGAGCATTTTGAGCTCTGTCCAATACGCCAAAGGGCAATTTGTGGTGCCGTCTCTGGCGCCAATCATTTACAACATTGGAATCATCCTGGGTGGCGTGTTCCTTGCGCCTCGAATCGGCATCACCGGATTTGCCGTGGGCGTTCTGGGGGGGGCGATCGCCGGCAATTTCCTGTTGCAAATTTATGGCGCGGCACGCGCGGGCGCGCGCTTTCGTCCCAATCTCAACCTCCGCCATCCAGGCTTCCACATGTTCATTAAGCTGGCCATTCCCATCATGCTGGCTCTTTCACTGGTTTTCACCGATGACTGGATAATTAGTTGGTTTGGTTCATATCTCCAGC
This sequence comes from Terriglobia bacterium, assembly GCA_035934315.1. Taxonomy (GTDB): domain Bacteria; phylum Acidobacteriota; class Terriglobia; order UBA7540; family UBA7540; genus DASYXZ01. Next base: position 4,003 of record DASYXZ010000198.1, read on the forward strand.
CCGCTTCGATCACCTGGCTGAGATTTGCGAAGAAGCTGATGCGTTTGCCGCTGGGCGTGGTGGGGCAGGCGGTGGGCGTAGCGTCGTTTCCATTTCTGGCGCAACTTTATTCGGAGGGAAAGTTGGAGGAGTTGAACCGAAGCCTGAATTCCACTTTAAAGGGCTTGATTCTTATGTTACTGCCCGTTTCCGCTTTGACTATTGCCCAAAGTTCACCGCTGGTCTATTTCGTTTTTTCACACACACGGCTGAACGCATCGGACCTGGAGGCAACCGCATCGACGCTCAGGCTTTTTTCTCTCGGCATGTTTGCCTGGGGCGCGCAAAACATTCTGGCGCGGGGGTTCTACGCCGCGCGCGATACTCTCACGCCGGCGTGGGTGGGAACCGCGCTCACATTCCTCACCTTGCCCCTTTACTGGTTTTTCGTCCATCACTATCAACACCTGGGCTTGGCCCTCGCCAGTTCCTGCGGCATAATCGCGTACACGGTAATGCTCTTTATTATTCTTACCCGCCGCACTCATAACCCTGAAACCGGCGGCCTGGCGCTGTTTTTTTTCAAAGTCGTTGTCGCATCCGCGTTGGCGGCCGGGGTGGCATTCGAGTTGTCTGCATGGCTTGAAACTCGAATTGCGTGGAGAACCACGCACGGGGCTTTTGTTTTGATTTTAATCGTGAGCCTGGTGGGTTTCCTGTTGACCGGCCTGCTGGCAAAACTATTGCACGTCCGCGAGATCGATGGTTTATGGAAGCGGTTCGCGCCCCGGTAGCGCGTCATTTTCCCACGCAAAATGTCGAGAAAATAATTCCCAACACATCGTCCACATAAGTTGTGCCGGTGAGTGTATCAAGCTGGCGAAGCGCATCGTAAAGATCGAGCAGAAGCATTTCATGCGGTGTGTGCAGTCCGGCCGCGTGTCGGGCGCGATCGAGCGCGGCGAGTGAATCCTTGATAAGCTGTTGCTGACGGAGGTTGGTGATGATTTCACTTTCGGGATTCAAATCGCGCGCGGGCGCCGCCACCTCCACGATTTTCTTTTTAAGTTCGGGCATGCCCTTGCCCGTTAACGCGGAAGTCTGGACAACTTCCACCGACTCGGCTGTTGCGATGTCTTTTTTCGCCATCAATTGCTTCAACGCCACGTCGTCGAGAGCACGCTGCAAATCAGACTTGTTCAAGGCAATCACTAGGGCGCCTAGAGGGCGAACTCTTTGAAGAAGGTTATCGTCCTCGGGCGTCCAACCCTCGGCGGCATCAACGACGAGAAGACGAAGGTCGGAATCGATAATGGCCTGAAACGTTTTCCCGACGCCAATTTTTTCCGCTTCTTCTTCCGCGTGGCGGATGCCCGCCGTGTCAACGAAGCGCAGGGGAATACCTTCAATCGTGGCGCTCTCCGTCACAAGATCACGAGTAGTTCCGGGTGTAGCCGTAACAATGGCGCGATCTTCATTCAGCAGGCGGTTGAACAGGCTTGATTTCCCCACATTGGGCCGGCCCACAATGGCGAGGCTCAAGCCCTGGCGAACCATCCTCCCGTATTCGTAGCTTTGCACCAGCTTGTGCAAGTCCGCTCGGATTACATCTATATCGCCGGATAATTCCGCCCACCCGGAAACAGGGATATCGTCTTCCGCAAAATCGATGCCCGCTTCGAGTTTCGCAATGAGCGCGAGCAATTTTTTCTTGTGGGGCATCAACCGCAATGAGACTGCGCCCTCCATCTGTTGCGCCGCCACCCGCGCCTGAAAAAGCGTTCGCGATTCGATCAGATCGCGGACGGCTTCCGCCTGGGTCAAATCGATGCGGCCGTTCAGGAATGCGCGCAGGGTAAACTCGCCGGGCTCGGCGGCGCGTGCTCCCTGCTCAAGACAACGTTCCACGATGTGGCTCAAAATTACGGGCGCGCCGTGGCACCCAATCTCCACCACGTCTTCGGCAGTATAGGAATGCGGGCGGCGGAAGCAGGTGACCACCACCTGGTCCAGAACGCGGCCGGATTCCGCCTCGCAAAATTCTCCAAGCGTTGCGTGTTGAGTTTCGAGCGCGGGCCTTGAAAAACGAATGAGTCGAGTGGTAATTTCAACGGCGCGGTCCCCGGAAAGGCGGACGACTCCGATGCCGCCCCGGCCCGAGGGCGTCGCGATGGCTACGATGGTGTCATCGGTGGACATGGGGAGCGTACAACCAACAGTTGATTGTTGAATGAAGAAATTAGAAACTGGAAACCAGTAAATAGTAAACGTAAATCGCAAACCTGTTTCAAAGGCCCGGTTTCTATTTTCCAATTTCCAATTTCTGCTTTGTCAACTTTTATTTTACTGCAGGAACAATCACCACTTTGCGCCCCGGCCCGAAGCCATCGCTTTGCGTTTGCACTTTTGGCTGGCCTTTCAAGGCGAGGTGAATGATGCGCCGCTCGCGTGCGCTCATGGGGCTAAGGGAAAAGGCTTCGCCCGTTTCGATCACGCGCTCCGCCGCGACTTGAGCCATAAGCTTAAGCTCCTCCACCCGGAGCCGCCGCCAATCCCGGCAATCAAAAGTAATCTTTCCGAATTGGTCTTCTTCCAGGCGGATGGCCTTGAGTACCACGGACTCCAGGGCATCGAGAAGGGCGGCATTTTTTTCAAGCAAGAAATCCTGATCGGGTCCGGTGAAATCCACGACGTAAGCAGGCGCATCCGTGGCGTCATGAGCGGGCGATTCTTTACGCACTACAAATGACAAATCAAAGCCGCTGTGCTGGATGACCTGGCGAAGGAGATTTTCAGCCGCAATCAAACGGCTTTCCAGGGATTGACCGGGCAACGGCGAGGGCTGAGTACCCATAAAATTAATCCTCCTGGTTCCCGTCTTTCGCGGGAGCGGGAACAAGGGTCTGGATCGGAACCGTGCGATTGATAAAAACTTGTTGAGCAATACCCACCAGATTGGCCGTCGTATAGTAAAGCACCAGGCCGCTGGCGAGATTAAAAAACATCACGCCAAAAATAAGCGGCATCAGCATCATCATTCGCTTCTGACCGGGGTCGACGGTAGCCATAGGTGTCATTTTTTGAAGGACAAACATCGTGGCCATCATCAAGATCGGCAGAATGGGCACACGGAAGCCAAATAAATGAAATGGGTCAGGGGCTGAAAGGTCTGTGATCCACAGAATCCACGGCGCATGCCGCAGCTCAATGGACAAATCTAAGACGCGCCAGAATCCATATAAAAATGGAAGCTGGACCGCCATGGGCAGGCAGCCTCCCAATGGATTTACGCCATGCTTTTTGTAAAGGTCCATCACTTCCTGGTTCATCCGCTGCTTGCGAGGGTCATTGAATTTGTATTGCTTGTATCTGTCCTGGATGGTCTTCACCAGGGGCGCGATTTTTTGCATCTGCTGGGCGGACCGAATGCTTTTGACCTTAAGCGGGAACATGGCAAGGTTAATGAGCACGGTCAGGATGACAATGGCCCAGCCATAGTTGCCGACCCAATGATCGTGAATGAAACGCAATCCCAGGAAAAGCGGCTTGGCAAAGAAACTGAAGAACCCATAATCAACCAGACCGTCGAGGGGCGGCTTAAAGGAACGCAAAACTTGCAAATCTTTGGGCGCTACCACCACCCGAAAACTGAGCGCTTTCGGATCAGGAGAGGCCAGCGTGGCTTCCAGTGGCCTGGGTTTGTACTTGTCCTCTCCCTGCCAACCTGGAGGGGTCCAAACTTGGCGGGTTAGATGGAAAGCGACTTCAGGCGAGTTCGGAAGAAAGGCCTGTGCAAAGAAGCGGTCCTCGAGGCCTGCCGACGCCAGCGGGCCGTTGACGCTGAACTCGGTTTGGTTCTGTGGAGCCGTACCGAACAAGCGACTGAAAAAAGAAGGACCCAGGAATCGTTCCTCGTGCACTTTAGCGCTATCTGTCGTTTGGTAGTAGGCCAAATTTGTAGCGGCAACCAGCGCCGGGGTCAGCGAGTGGTCGCCAAATCCGCCCGGCCATCTAACACCCAAAGGCAGGTCGCCTTGCCCTTGGGAGACACTCACCTCCACGTGGATTTCGTACGCCGGTCCGAACACGAATTGTTTTCGCGAGAGGATGGCGCCGTCGCTATAAACGAATTCCAAAGAGACGGGAGCCGCATAAGGAGGGCCCGCGGGCGATGGCTGCTCCGGCGGCTCTGCATTGTTCCCCGGAATTGGTGAAGCATTTGCCGCCTTCACTATATAAAAGACCGAGTTTAGCTTTTGGCTCACATCCGCGTTGGCCGCGGGAGTCTGGGAAGGGTCAGCCAAAACGATGCTCATCGGGAAGCCAAGCTCGCCGCAGGCACCCGTGTCCACCACGTCCAGCGGCTTGCCGGTCTGGTCCCTATACTTCTTTAACACCCAGCTCTTTACCACGGCGCCCTGGGTGGATAAGGTCACCTTGTACAAATCGTTTTCCACTACAATTTCTTCAGCCTTGCTCCCTTGTTGAACGGGAATGGCCGGTGGCGCTTCAGACTTTCCTGTCGTCCCGGGCTTTAGTGACGATACCTTATTAGCTGAGTTAGATGACGTGACGCCCGATGGCTGAGATGGAGGTTGTCCTTGTGGTTGCGCCGTCGTGCCTTGAGGCGCCTTGGGAGGAGGAGGCGGTGGCTTAACCAATAGGACGCGCCACAACATCAACACCGCGAAGGAGAGTGCAAACGCGATCATCAATCGCTTTTCTTGGTCCATTTTGAGAACGGGGTTAGGGTATCAGGCGGCTGGCTTCAAAGTAACGCGGAGCCTGTGAAGAGCTGCGCTACATCAATTATCTCAGCATCCTTCTACTTATTAATAAACCGAACCCGCCATTTTTTGTTTAGGCCGCATCGCCCCGGAGTCTGACGACTGATTTCGGGCCATTCGTCGCGTGATCATTCAAGGGACACGGTTGACAGTTTTTCACTCTCTCTTAAGAACTTTTAACTGAATGCACCGAATTGCAATCTTCCAACGGCACTGGGTCATATCCGTATCCCGAAAAGGGCCGGCAGCGGAGCAGCCGTCGAAAGGCCAAAGCTGCGCCGCGCCGCACGCCCCACTTCTCAATGGCCTCATAAGCATAAACAGAACAGGAAGGGTAAAAGCGGCAAGATGAGGGCAAAACGGGCGAGAGGCAGGCCTGGTAAAAACGGATAAAGCCGAGAGCCATCGTCCTCATAGCAGCGGCGCCTGGGGCGCGATTTGCGCTGGCGGCGTCTGGGGAAAGAGCCGAAGGATCTCCCGTACGAGCGTCGGAAACGCGACCTTGGCCACACTTTGGCGCGGGTTCAACACGATGTCCCAACCTCCGGGAATCGTTTCCCGATGCAGTCGAAAAACTTCGCGCAACCGTCGCTTCAGCCGGTTCCGGAAAACGGCGTTCCCCAGACGAACCGGCGTGGTTACGCCCAGCCGTGTCTGTGAAAGGCCATTGGATAGGAAAAAAATTGTGCATATAGACGCGCTTCGGCGCTGCCCTTCGTCATAAACCCGCTTGAACTGGGCCCGGCGCAGTAGCCGGAAAGCCTTGGGGAAAGCGTGCGGTGCAAGACGAACGTTCATGGAATCAAACGATGGCGGCCCTTTTGTCGGCGGCGCTTTAAAGTATTGCGGCCTCCAGGGGTCCTCATTCGAATCCGGAATCCATGCGTCTTGGCCCGGCGCCGACGGTTTGGTTGATAAGTACGTTTCAAGTCCTGTTGCTCCCCACTATGAATTTTTAAACAGGGTCAATCAGCTACAGTAACCCGACGGCCCGTTTGAAGTCAAGGAGGTTTGAAAAGATAGCTGTTCCTTGACAGTTATCGAACGTCCGTGTTAGTTTCCTACGTCTTTACAACAGTCGGAAATCTCACAAAGGCTGATCAAAATACATGGGCGCAATCCTAAGCCAGCTTGGACACCTTTTTGTCCAAAGTATTCCGACCGTCGTCTTTGTTTTCCTTCTTCTGGTCATTCTGAGCAGGATTTTCTTTCGCCCCCTCATCGCCGTCTTGAAGCAGCGAGAGGCCATGACCACCGGGGCTTTGGCTCGGGCGCGCGAGCAGACGGCGGAGGCGGAAGCAAAGACGCGGGAATATGAACTGGCATTCCAGACCGCGCGGCAGGAAGTTTACCGCCAGCGTGAAGCTGACCGTCAGGCAGGGCTCAAAGAACGCGAAATTACCCTGCAAAAGACGCGCGAGCAGGCTGACGTCCTGGTGCGTGACGCGCAGCTTGATCTCGCGGCGCAGGTGGAAGCAGCCAAACGCGAGCTGGCTCCTTCATCAAAATCCATGGCCAGTGAAATCATGGAAGCTGTGTTGGGCAATGGCCCTTCCACCGATAATCGTGGGGGAGGCCGGCCTTGAGCCATCCACTTCGGCGCGCGTTGCTTCTGTTATTATTGTGCGCATCATTCTGCGTATCCTTGCTGGTCCTTTCAGTCCAGGGCCGGGCAAACTCGAGTGTGGCGCCTTCCAAGCCAACATCCAGCGGGCTCTCGATTAAGTCGGGACAAGCCCCCTCCGTCATCTCTCGCGGGATGGGTGTTCCCAGGCTGGCGGCGATATTCCTAGCCCCGCCCGAGGATGAAGCGGAAGCGAGTAATGCTGAATCCAAAGAGCTGATCTACAAGACCATCAACTTTATCATTCTCGTGGGCGGCCTGGCATTCCTGCTGCGAAAGCCGCTGGCCGAATTCTTCGCTCAACGGTCGGCGGACATTAAGGGAAGCCTGGAGGAGGGCCGCAAAGCATTGGAAGCATCGCAAGCGCGGCTGACCGCCATTGAAGAAAAGTTGAAACACCTGGAAGAAGAAATTGCCGCGTTTAAAATTTCAGCTGCGCGGGAAATGGGAGCGGACCGCCTGCGAGTGCAACAGGCCGCGGCGGCCGAAGCTGAAAAAATTTTGGAATCCGCCCGCTCGCGCATGGAAACCACCACGCGAGCCGCAAAACTTGAGTTAAGGTACTACATCGCGGGAGAGGCATTGAAGCAGGCCGAGCAAATGATTCGCGGCCGCCTGGACGACACCATGCGGAGCCGGCTGGTAAGCCAGTTTGTCACCAGGCTTGACGTGAAACAGAATATGAACTGACCGGCGTAACACGGGCCGGATGAAACGCTCTTTTAGATTGAAGGATTCTTAATCATGGCGATAGCCGTTGCCAATCGATACGCGCGCGCGCTGGCGGACGTGGTGAGCCAGGGGGGCGACTACCGTGCGGTTCTCGGTGAGCTCAAAAATTTCCATGCCGCCTATCAGGAAAGCGCTGACCTCCGCGATGTTTTTGACACGCCTGCGGTTTCGCTCGAGAAAAAGGTTAAGGTTCTGGAAGCACTTCTGGCGCGTCTCGAGGTATCGAAGGTCACGGCAAGTTTTTTGCGCGTCCTCGTCACCAACTACCGAATCGGAATGCTGGGCGATATCTGCACGGCGTTCGCCAGAATCGCCAACGAGCGGTTAGGGGTTGTCGAGGTGAAAGTTTTATCCGCCACCAGTCTCTCTGAAGCCGAACAGCAGTCATTGCGCGCGCGCTTTGAAGAGGTTACCCGAAAGCAAGTGGCGATGGAGTTCAGCCAGGATGGCGGGTTATTGGGCGGAATTCTTGCCAGGATACAGAGCACCGTGTATGACGGATCGGTGCGTGGAAATCTGGAGCGGATCCGCGAACAGTTGCTAAAAAGATAGGCAGAAGGTGGAAGGTTGAGTGTGCGGAAAGTCGCTGAATGGGGAACGCTTTTCCCTGCCTGCGATTTGCCGACCACTACCTACCGGGAGACAGCATGGCACAAATTAAAGCCGACGAAATCACCAAGATTATTCGCGAGCAAATAGAAAACTATGACCGCAGCGTCACCGTCACCGAGGTGGGCACAGTGGTATCCATTGGAGACGGTGTGGCGCGCATCCACGGTCTGGACAATTGCATGGCGGGCGAGCTGCTCGATTTTCCCCACGAGGTGGCCGGGCTGGCCTTGAACCTCGAAGAGGATCAGGTGAGCGCCGTGCTGCTGGGCGATTACACCAAAATTCAAGAGGGTGACACCGTTAAGCGCACGGGGCGAATCATGTCCGTGCCAGTTGGCGAAGCCCTTATTGGCCGCGTGGTGGATGCGTTGGGGCGCCCTACGGATGGCAAGGGACCCATCTTGACGGATCAGTTTAACAACATTGAGAGGCTGGCGCCCGGGGTGGTGGATCGCCAACCCGTCCGCGAACCACTGCAGACAGGACTGAAGGCCATCGACGGCATGATTCCCATCGGGCGTGGCCAGCGCGAACTGATCATTGGTGACCGGCAGACCGGAAAGACGGCCATCGTCATTGATACGATTCTGAATCAGCGAGACAGCGGTGTGATTTGCATTTACGTGGCCATCGGACAAAAACGCTCCACCATCGCCCAAGTGATTAAAACTCTGGAAAAACATGACGCGATGAAATATAGCATTGTGGTGGAAGCGGGATCCTCAGACCCCGCGCCCATGCAGTACATCGCTCCGTATGCGGGCTGCGCCATCGGAGAATACTTCCGCGACCACGGCCGTCACGCCCTGTGCATCTATGACGATCTTTCGAAACACGCTGTATCGTACCGTGAGATTTCCCTGCTGCTCCGGCGGCCTCCGGGTCGCGAAGCGTATCCAGGTGACGTTTTCTATCTTCACTCCCGGCTGCTCGAGCGCGCCGCGAAGCTGAGCAAAGAGACCGGCGGCGGATCGCTTACCGCTCTTCCTATCATTGAGACGCAGGCCGGCGACGTTTCCGCCTACATTCCCACCAACGTGATCTCCATTACGGACGGCCAGATATTTCTGGAGTCGGATCTTTTCCACTCCGGCATCAGGCCGGCCATCAACGTGGGCATATCGGTTTCGCGCGTCGGCGGTAACGCCCAGATAAAGGCGATGAAGCAGGTGGCGGGCACACTGCGCCTTGACCTGGCCCAATATCGAGAACTGGCTGTCTTCGCCCAATTTGGCAGCGATCTCGATAAGGCCACCCAACAGCAACTGAACAGGGGCAAACGGCTGGTGGAAATCCTGAAGCAGGACCAGTACAAACCTGTTCCGGTGGAAAAGCAGATTGTAATCATCTATGCCGGCACCAACGGTTTTTTGGATGACCTGGCGGTGGAAGACTGCTTGCCGTTTGAGAAGGGACTCTACGACTTCATGGATTCTTCATATCCTGCGCTGGCGAAGGGCATCCTCGAAAAGAAACAGTTCGACGACCCGCTGCGAGCCGAAGTTAAGAAAGTGCTGGACGAGTTTAAAGCGAAATTTGTGGCGGAGAAAAAGGCGAAAGAGCCGCCGCCCGCCGCGCCCACTGCAGAGAAAGTCGTGGACGGAGATAAGAAGAGTGCCTAACGTACTCGACATTCGCCGGCGCATCCGGTCGGTGAAAAACACACAGCAAATCACTCGCGCCATGAAGATGGTGGCGGCAGCGCGCCTGCGCAAGGCGCAGGAACGTGTTTTGAATGCCCGGCCATACGCGAACCAGATGCTTGCCTTGCTGGGCAGTTTGACGGCGCGCGTGGAGCAGCGAGTTCACCCTCTTCTCCAGGAGCGCCCCATCAAAAACATTTTGCTTGTCCTGGTTTCGGGGGACAAAGGGCTCGCCGGAGCTTTCAATACCAACCTGATTCGCGCCACGCAAAATTTTGTGACTGAACATCACGATCGGAAAATTTCCATGATCGCGGTGGGGCGCAAGGGGCGCGATTTTTACCGCAAGCGCGGCATGCCAATGATTGGCGACTACGCCGGCATCTTCAGCCGTCTCGAATTTTCCCACGCGCAGGAGATTGCCCGTACCATCGTCGACCTTTACACCAAAGAAGAAGTAGATGCCGTCGATTTTATTTATAACGAGTCCAAATCCCTGATGGTGCAGCGATTGACGGTTGAACGCTATTTGCCCATCAAGCCCATGAAGACACCCGAGGGCGAAGTCTTGATCGATTATATTTACGAGGAGCCGCCGGAGGAAATTTTTAAGGTCCTCCTGGAGCGTTACGTTGAGATTGAGGTTTATCGCGCCCTGCTGGAATCCGCCGCAGCGGAGTTCGCCGCGCGCATGACCGCCATGGATGCGGCCACCACCAATGCCGGGGATATCATCGAGTCGTTGACTCTCAACATGAATCGCGTGCGCCAGGCCGCGATTACCAGAGAGATTATCGAAATTGTAAGCGGCGCGAGCGCGCAGTAGCAGGAGCGGAAGTCGTGAGTTGCGGCGGCTAGATGCCGCCATCTTCAGGCGGAATCATTCGCCTGATGACGAGGCTAATCCATTGCTTTTGATCTGAAAAGTGGCGGGATAAACCCGCCGCTACAGATCTTAAAAGGGGACGCGCATGGCAGAACAAAATGTTGGAAAAGTTGTTGAGGTCATCGGGCCGGTTATTGTGGCCGCGTTTGAAGGCGGCCATCTCCCGCCCATCTATAACGCTCTTCGCGTGACCTCGGAAGGATTTAAAGTCCCCATTCCCCTCGACCTCATTCTGGAGGTTGAACAGCACCTGGGCGAAGGGCGCGTAAAATGCGTGGCCATGGAGCCCACTGAAGGTCTCGTCCGCGGCATGAAGGTTCTAGACACGGGCGGCCCAATTACTGTTCCGGTGGGCAGAGGCACGCTCGGCCGCGTGATGAATGTGATCGGCCAACCCGTGGACAAGCAGGGCCCCATCGCCAGCGATACCCGTTTTCCCATTCACCGCCACGCGCCGGATCTCGATGACCAGAACACCACGCTTGAAATGTTTGAGACCGGCCTCAAGGTGGTGGACCTGCTTGAGCCGTATTTGAAGGGCGGGAAAACGGGATTGTTTGGCGGCGCCGGAGTCGGAAAAACCGTCATCATCATGGAGTTGATCAACAACGTGGCCATGAAACACGGCGGCGTTTCGGTATTTTCCGGTGTCGGAGAACGCACCCGCGAAGGAAACGATCTGTGGCTCGAATTCAAGGAATCGGGCGTCATTGACACTGAACATCCGGAGAAATCGAAAGCGGCGCTCATTTACGGCCAGATGACGGAACCTCCCGGGGCGCGGCTTCGCGTCGGCTTGACGGGCCTGACGGTGGCCGAATATTTCCGTGACGTTGCCGGCCAGGACGTTCTTCTGTTCATCGATAACATTTTTAGATTTACGCAGGCCGGTGCGGAAGTGTCGGCGCTGCTGGGCCGCATGCCATCCGCTGTGGGCTACCAGCCCAACCTGTCGTCTGAAATGGGTGAGCTGCAGGAGCGCATCACGTCCACCAAGAAAGGGTCCATCACTTCTGTTCAGGCGATCTATGTTCCGGCTGACGATCTAACCGACCCCGCGCCCGCCACCACGTTCTCCCACCTGGACGCCACCACCGTTCTGTCGCGGCAGATTTCAGAGCTGGGCATTTACCCCGCCGTGGATCCGCTGGCCTCCACATCACGACTGCTCGACCCGCGCATCGTGGGCGTGGAACATTACAACGTGGCGCGCGCGGTGAAGTCCACTTTGCAAAAATACAAAGATTTGCAGGACATCATCGCGATTCTGGGCATCGACGAACTTTCCGACGAAGACAAGATCACCGTGGCGCGCGCGCGCAAGATTCAGCGCTTCCTGTCACAACCCTTCTTCGTAGCCCAGCAGTTTACCGGTCTCGAAGGCAAATACGTGAAACTGGAAGACACAATCCGAAGCTTTAAAGAAGTGGTGGAAGGAAAGCACGACGATATACCCGAGCAGGCCTTCTATATGGTGGGCACCATCGAAGAGGCAATCGAGAAAGCGGAAAAATTAAAGACGGCGGTATAATAAATGGCAGTTGATACGCTTCCCACTGAAATTCATCTCGAAATCGTGACGCCCAACCGCCAGGTGGTGCGCGATAAGGTAATCGCCATTTCACTCCCCGGGAAAGAAGGCTACATGGGAATTCTTCCCGGGCACGCGCCATTACTCTCCCTCTTGAAAGTCGGCGAACTCTCGTACACTCAGGGAAACGTAACGCACTACCTTGCCGTAAATTGGGGATTTGTCGAGGTACTGGGTGACCGGGTGATTGTGCTTGCCGAAACGGCCGAGCGCGCCGGAGAAATCGACGTGGAGCGCGCCAAGCGGGCCAAGCAGCGGGCCGAGGATCGCCTGAGCAAACTCTTAAGCGAGGATATCGAGATGGGGCGCGCCCGCATGGCTCTTGAACGTGCCATGACGCGCCTGGAAGTCGCGGGGCGAAACCGAACCTATTGAGGCTCGCAAATTATGGTGACATTCATTCGTTGTAGCGGCGCTCTCAGAGCGCCGAAAACACGGCGGTCGGAGACCGCCGCTACAATAGAGGTCGTCACCGTAATTTGCGAGCGTTAGTAATGGTCCCACGTCCGCATCGATCTCAGGTTCCCAGCATCTAATTTAATTGAACCCCTGCAAGATCGACTGTATCGATCGCGGAGCTTTCCTGTGACAAGAGGACGGTGCAAAAGTTTGCGCCAAATGCCAGAAATGTGCGGGGCGACAAGAAGGAACGATGGCAACACCGGATCACAAAATTCGAATGTACACCACTCAATACTGCGGTGATTGTGTCCGCGCCAAATGGTTTTTGAGCCAACGCCAGGTTGCTTTCGAGGAAATCAGTATTGAGAAAACCCCGGGCGCCGCCGATTTTGTGATCCGCGCCAATGCGGGAAAGCGTCGTGTGCCTACCTTCGAAGTTAACGGGCGGACATTCCATTGCTCACCTTACGACCCTGAAAAACTTTCTCGCGAGCTCGACCTGTAAGGGGAGAGCTGAAAGAAGTTCGAGCTTCCCCGGCTAGTCTCCCCTCCGCAGCGCCTGACTCCCACACACAAGGCGCGATATCATCGATGGAAATGTTTCCAAATGTAATGCGCGGCGACAGTACTCGGGCCGGCGATGATGGCCCCAATTGCCAAACCACGCCCGCCTGCGGCTATCGCGCCGATGCCCATGGGTACTGCGGCAACGGTGGCCAGCGTCAGCACTTCACCCTTTGTGATGTGATAATGGCGCCGCATGTGGGTCTCGCGTTGGTAGGACCGTCGCTCGTGTGACGATTGATACCGGCGCGAAGGAGTTGGCTGGTACTGCGTGTCAACTTGTTGTGGGTTGGGCTGGCTTTGAACATCTTGAGCGAGCCCTTTTGGCGTTGGTTGTCCGATCGGCATGACCCAAAGTGTCAAAAAGGTTATGCAGCTTATGAGTATAATTAATTTTTGCTTCATGCATTCCTCCCCTGAATAGTAATTTCCAGAAAAATGAAAACCTCCGTCACTTTCCTTCGGCCAGGCAGATTCCTCCCGCCTGCGCTGAATAACGCGTTCTTTTTACAAGCAAGCGAATTTCCATTCGCACCCTCTAATATCTCTTTTACATTCAAGCAAGTGCCACACCCGGCAGGAAAAATCACGCTATGGATACATGTTTAATTTTCCTATTACAGGAAAAAGTTTCACGGTAAGTTGGAAATTTCGGAGGGAATTCTCCTTTAGGCAGGAACAACGTATGGGACATTTATCGGCACGGAGCGATTCTCGCGGGCCGATCGATAAATGGCCTGCATGACCACCACATCGCGCAAACCTTCATGGCCGTCGGGTTCGGGTTCGCGCTTGCGCCGGATGCAATCAGAGAAGGCATCAAGTTCCAGTGCAAACTCATCCATCACCTTGAATTTCTTTTCGAACCAGCGGCCGCTGATTTTCCCATACAGCCGGCGCTCCTCGTCATAAGCGTACGCCGGGTCGAGTGCCGCCCAGCCTTTTTCGCCATGCACGTGAAGGAAGGACGCCTGGGCGGCGCCATAACTCGAACTGGCCTGAAGCACCAATCCCTCAGGAAAAGTGAGACGAAAAGTGATGTTCTCCTCAACCTCATTGAATCGCGCCGGGTCCACCGTCCACGAATAAGCCATGGCCTCCACGGGCTCCTGGTCCGTTAACCATCGGGTCGTGTTCACGCAGTAAACGCCCACATCCACCAGCGATCCGCCGCCCGCAAGTTTTCGATCAAAGTGCCAGGGTGTGACTTTCTTTCCGGGGGGAAGGAAAATCGTAAACGCTGAATGGATTATCTTCAGCCGTCCAAGCTTTCCGCTCGTCACCAGTTTTTTCAAGGCCACACTGGCAGGCTCAAAATATTTGCGATAGGCAATCATCAAGCGAACATGATTCACCCGGCAGGCCTCAATCATGCGCTGGCATTCATCCACCGTATTGGCCATGGGCTTCTCGCATAGAACGTGTTTGCCCGCCGCCGCCGCACGCTCAGAGTATTCAGCGTGAGTGCCGTTGGAAGTGGCTATAAAAATTGCGTCAACATGAGGATGACTCAGGCAGAAAGAAAAGTCGTCATAGGAATAGTAGTCACTCGCTCCGAACTTCGCCGCCAGGCGCGCCGCCTTCTTTTCATTGCCGCTCACCAGGGCCACCAGTCTGGAATTTTTGCTATGGCGGAAAGCCGGCAATACCGCCCTTTCGGCAATGTTGCCCAGTCCCACCACGGCATAGCCGACGCGCTTCGATGTCGCCATTCAGGCGGTCCTTCCAAGCAGGATTTCCATCAGGTGTACTATCACTGTTAGTATTATCAACCCTTTGTCAAGCGGGGCCGCCGGTCGGTCTTGACCTTCTCAGTTATGACGCCGGTGGCCGCGGAAACTGTTCCCCCACCAGTCGCATAGCTTGCTCCCGCGTTTTAATTTTCCCTTCAAGCTGGGCGTCCTCCACCGCACACAGGATCGCCTTGAAAAGAGGGCCAGGTTTATAGCCTTCCGCGATCAGGTCGGCGCCGCGCAGGAGCGGCAAGGGCTTGATTATTTCGGCGGGTGTTTCTTCTAGGATGTGCCTGGCGAGTTCGTAATTCTGGAGATTGCGGTGGCTGGAAATGCAATCGAGCCGGTGCAGTTCCAGGTGCTCACGAAAACCTTCCATCCGGACGAAACGCAATTGAGTGGCCCGCCGCATCTGGGGAAAATCCTTGAACCTCAGGTGATGGCGCACGAGCTCCACCACTCGCTCCGTATCGCGGGCAGAAAGCCGCAGCCGGCCGCAAATCATTTCCGCCATCCGGGCGCCCACTTCCACATGATTATCGAAGCGGATGCGTTCGCGAACAGTGAACGTGGCGGGTTTTCCCACGTCGTGAAGAAGCACGCCCAGAGCCAGCGCCGGCGAAACGGTTTTCACATTCACCGGGCTCGTAAGGCCGTCGAGCATCATCAGCGTGTGAACCCACACATCGCCCTCGGGATGAAATTCCGGAGGCTGCGCCACGCCTTGCAGGGCTTTTATTTCCGGCAAAACTTCTTTGAGCAGCGCGGTCTCGTCCAGAAGCTCGAATCCTTGGCGCGCCTGTCCTTCGGTGAGAATCTTCACAATTTCGTCGCGGACGCGTTCTGCGCTTACCTCGCGAATCTCCGGAGCAAGTTTTCGGATCGCTTCCAGAGTCTCCGGATCGATCGTGAAGCTGAAACGCGCGGCAAAGCGCACGGCACGTAACATGCGCAGGTGATCTTCACTAAAGCGGAGCGCAGGATCGCCGATGGTACGCAAGCGCCGGGCGCGAATATCCGCCTGACCGCCAACGTAGTCCAGTACGCGGTTTTCCAACGGATCGTAAAGCAAGCCGTTGATGGTAAAGTCGCGCCGCCGCACATCCTCCTCAGCCGTCTTCGCGTACCGGACTTCATTCGGGTGGCGTCCGTCGGTGTAAATGCCATCGCTCCTGAAGGTCGCAACTTCCACGTTCCCCGCTTCGCCCGGCACAATCACCACACCGAATCGGGCCCCCACGGTCAGGCTTTCGGGAAAAAGTCCAATCACCTGGTCCGGCGTGGCATCGGTGCAAACATCAAAGTCTTTGGGTCCGCGGCCCATCACCAGGTCGCGCACACATCCGCCCACAAAAAATGCCTGACGGCCTTCAGCGCGCAGCCGGCGGACAATTTCCAAGGCAGCTTGGCCCATCGAGTTCAGCTTGGTGTCCATCGAAATGTATTACAGCCCATTCCTCAAAAGGGCGCAAGAAGAGAAGAAAGGTTGGAGGCCGAAAAGTGGAGGCTGAATTTTGAATATGAAACGAGACGGGTGATAACTTACTCGTCGCCTCACAGGAACCAGCCTGCTGCCAGCAGCGCCAGAATTAATTTGCAGCGAGTCCCGGCGGGTGTACAATCCGCAGGGTGTGAGCAAAACAATAATCTCGACACAAAAAACTACTGAGAAACTTTCGTTCAAAGTTCAAATCAAGCAGGAGAGCGGTGTTTACGTGGCATCTGTTCCGGAGATCAATATCACCGTGCGCGCCGGCACGGAGGCGGATGCCAGATCCCAAGCGACCGAAGCGCTGAAGCAGTTTTTCGAAGACGCGAAGCGGGACGGAACGCTGATGAAAATTCTTGCCGACATCCAGGCAAAAGCATAGGCTAATCCTTAACTTACCGGAGCGGAATCCTCCTGTAAATCCGCGCCATCAGTTAATGTTTCAGAATCACCTCCTCGATGCGGCGTAACATGAATACATCTTCTTTGTTATACGCGAGCAGTTCATTGAGATAACGTTCATCTCCTGACGCTTTGTATTGCCTCCAGGCGCCCTGCGCCCACAGGCCGTCTTTGCCCTGCAGCTCGCGCTTTAAGCCCAGCGCCTGTTCAACCTTCTTCAGCCCGCCGTACAATCCCGCCTTCCAACTTTCAGGACACAAATCCGTGTGCTTGAATTCCTTGTCAAGCACAACACCTAGTTGCGCGGCGATCACCGGGAAATCGAATCCCGTGTAGCCCTTCACCTTGTCGGGTATCGAGCGGCCATTGAAAGTCACGACCCGGTCCACTCCACCGAGCGCGGTCATTAATTTCAATCGGGTTACATCATCTCCAACAAGCTGAAGAAAGGAATCGCCTGCGCCGCTCATGAGCCTGATGCCGATCACTGTAATCTTGTGATTCTTGCAGTCCTTAAATAAACGTTGGTCTGTGAATTCGCCCGTGTAGTTCGTCTCGATGTCGAGATAAGCTGACTTCATAATTACCTCCCGCGAAATCGCAAGAGAGTCCGGATCGTGCCAGGCGGAAACCGCCGATCTCAATTGGATGGGGCGGGTGTTCGCCTCATTACTCCCGCCCTAAAAACCGTCGCCGTGGTTTCGGTTCTTCACCGGGCTCGAGCGAACGCGCCAATTTCACCGCGTCAAACCCGTAGCGCGCGCGGAGCTTGTCTGCTGCATCGAATACCCGATCGAGTTTGTCGCGCTTTGGCGCTTCCAGCAGATTAAGTTGGAAAACCGCTCGTTCGAGCTTCGAAGCCCGCACGCCTACCAGGCGAACTTTGCGCTTCCGGTTCCAGGCGCTGTCCAAAAGACGAAGCACGATTGAGAAGATAACTGAATCGAGATGAGTGGGTTCGTCAAGCGTGACGTCACGGGTGAGCGTCTCAAAGCCGGTAAAACGAAGCTTCAGGCCCACCGTGCGCGCAAACAATTTGTGGTCGCGCAGCCGCCGGGCGACGAGTTGAGATAGATTAGAAAACGCCCGCTCTACTTCCTCGCCATCCGCCGTATCCGCGTCAAAAGTTGTCTCGTGACTGATGGATTTCGGTTCTTCCTCATACGCGTAAGCCTCTATATCCTCGCCGCGCGATTTGGTGTAAATATACTCGCCCCATTTTCCAAACTTCTCTTTCAATTTCTCCAGGCTAGACGCCTGAAGATCGCCGAAGGTGGAAATCCCGAGCGATAGAAGTTGCGGCTCCGTGACTTTGCCGATGCCCGGCATGCGGCGGACAGGCAGCGGCGCCAGGAATTTCGCTTCGCAGCCCGGAATCACGCAAAGCAGCCCGTGAGGTTTGGCCTGGTCGGAGGCAATTTTCGAAACCAGGTGCGAAGTGGAAGCGCCGACAGAACAGTTCAGCTTTGTTTTTTCTTTCACCGCCCGGATCAGAATGTCAGCGGCCCGAAGGGCCGAACCATAAAGCCGTTCGCAGCCGGTCAGGTCAAGGTAGGCTTCGTCAATCGAAACCATTTCGACAATGGGAGTAAACTCGCCGAAAATCCGGCAAACCTTTTCCGAATACTCCCGGTATTTTTCATAGTGCCCGCGTAGGAAAATGGCATGAGGGCAAAGCTTTTTTGCCTGGCCAATCGGCTGCGCGGAGTGGACTCCGAATTTGCGCGCCTCATAGCTCGCCGCTGCCACCACGCCGCGGCCGTCCGGGTC
>DASYXZ010000221.1:0-6092 GCA_035934315.1 Terriglobia bacterium
CTGGAAATTTTACTTTACCCACTCAAGAACAGTTGCTCGAAGGCTTTCAGCGGCGCCGCAGCGACCGCATTTCTCTGTCCGTTCCCATTTGGGTTAAGGGTGTTGGCCGCGATGGATTGGCCCTCGCCGAGCGGGCAAAAACAGTCGCCCTCAGCCGTCACGGCGCGACCATTGTTTTGATGCGCGCTGTTTTGCCGGGCGACTGCTTGACCATCTGCCACATCGAATCCGGCACAGAAGTCGAATGCCGCGTGGTGGAGGAAGTGGGGGGGCAAAAAGATATTCATCTATACGGTGTGGCTTTGGTGAACCCGGAAATTAATCTTTGGGCGATCGATTTTCCACCACTTGCCCGGGCGGAAAACGCGGCGGCGCGAGTATTGCTTGAATGCATTGCCTGCCGCAATATTGGAGTGGTTTATTTGGACGAAATGGAAGCGGAAGTTTTTGTTTCCAGCCGCTACATTTCCCGTCCTTGTCTCCAGTGCCAGCGCACTACCTTGTGGAGGGACCGGCACGCAGTGGCCGGGGGATATCTTGCAGCCTCCGGACACCGGACCACCAACGACCGCCTGCGCCCTCGAGTCCAAACCAGGATACCCGTCTGCATTCGCCAGCGTGGATTGGGCGACGAAGTCGCTCTTACGGAAAATCTTTCGCGGGGCGGGTTCTCCTTCAAGAGTCCAACCTATTACTATGCCGGATCGATTGTCCATGCCGCAGTCCCTTATTCGCCCGCCTCTGGGAATATTTTTGCTCCGGCGCGAATCATTCACGCTCGACCCGTTCCTTCCGAAGGCGTCAACCATCACGGCCTCGCCCACATCCAGGTTGCCTGAACCCAATCGACACGGGTGAATCTTAATCCGCCACGGTGATTGAGCGTTCGGATTATGAGCCCTTACTTATTTGGCGACGCGCCGCCTTTCGCCGGGTGTGGCGAAAAGATTCTCCAAACAAATGTTTTTTAGAATATAACTGTCGTCAATCCGGTAGAATCCTTGAGCGCTCGGAAGGGGATTTATCGCGCAGGCATCCGGATGACAACGAGCGTGCAAGATTATAGGCAGATTTTTGCGGCCGGATCATTTGCGTAATCGGCGCATGAAAAAGGAGACTTACCATGCGAATCGTACTCGGCGCAGACCATGCGGGATTCGATATGAAACAGGATGCGGTAGCCTTTGTCCGGGCGCTCGGGCATGAGGTTCTGGATGTAGGCGCGCGGACGGGCACGCAGCCGGACGATTATCCGGACTTCGCCGAGGCATTGGGCATGGTCATCCGAAACCGGCAGGCTGACCGCGGCATTTTAATTTGCGGGAGCGGCGTGGGCGCCTCAGTCGCCGCCAACAAAATTCCGGGCGTGCGGGCGGGACTCTGCCACGATTGCTACTCCGCGCACCAGGGGGTGGAACACGACGATATGAACGTGCTGGTGATGGGTTCCAGGATCATCGGCATTGAACTGGCGCATGAATTAGTGAAAAGTTTTCTGCATGCAATCTTTACCGGAGAAGAGCGCCACGTGCGGCGGTTGGAAAAAGTAAAAAAGATTGAAAGTAAATTCATGTTGGGCACAACCTCCTAAACTGCTCATGTAAAAGCCATTTGTGCCGTCATTCTGATCCCGCAGACGCGGGAGAGGAATCCCGGTATTTTTAGAATCAAGAACTTCCGGGATTCTTCGTCGCCTTGGTCTCCTCAGAATGACATTTTTTACCAGACTGCGAAGTTAACTTTTAGGGAGGCAATCAAGTGCGAATGGTTCTTATAGGTCCGCCGGGTTCCGGCAAAGGAACGCAGGCGGCGCGGCTGGTTGAGCGTTACGGGATTCCTCACATTTCAACTGGCGAGATGTTGCGCGCGGCGCTGGCGGCCAACTCCGAGCTGGGTAGAAGAGCCGGTGGCTTTATGAAGTCCGGCCAGCTTGTTCCTGACGATCTTGTGCTCCCCATGGCGTTCGAGCGCCTGGCGATGCCTGATTGCCGGCAAGGTTTCATTCTGGACGGTTTTCCCCGCACCCACCCACAGGCGGAAATGCTGGACGCCAAACTTCAGGAACAGGGCATGGCGCTCAAATTCGTGCTGGTCATCGAATTGCCCGACGAGCTTATTCTCGAACGTAACACCGGGCGGCGCAACGATCCGGTGACCGGCGCGATTTACCATTTGAAATTTAATCCGCCGCCTGCCCATGTGGCCGCCCGCGTGGTGCAGCGCCAGGACGATACCACGGGGGCGGTGAGTGCGCGCCTCGCCAAATATCATGCCGAGTCGGCGTCCATAATCTCCTTCTATATGCCCATGGGCATTCTTCGCCGCGTTGACGGCAACGGCGCACCGGATGTGGTGAGCCAACGAATCGCCGCGGCGCTTGTGTAAATTCATGATTGGTGAAGTTTGACGAAGAATGTTTTTTGACCAGCCATCGATTGCAAGCTTTGCGGCGGACAGCGGGCCTTCGCCCTTGACGTACGCGGATTCTCTGGCGATTGCCATTCCGGGCATTCAATCAGGAAGACGCTACAAACTGCAGATCCGGCCCGTTAGCTGACGGACGTTGAATTTCGCTACAGGCCCAGGCAGCCACGGTAGGGTGACGGAGCGCGCCGCATGAAAACTCTAGTTGCCATTTCCCTTATGACTCAGGGCCCATACATACGCCGCAACGGCTGATACCTGGTCGTCGGTGAGTTGCGACCCGCCTTTGGGGGGCATGGGACTGCGGAAATTTTTAGGCCGCATCACGCCCTCGGTTATGACTTTCGCAATGCCCTTATAACTGCCATCACTCCACAACCATTTTTTGGCGGTTAGATCGGGCCCCAGGGGCGACCCCTTGGCGCTCGCGCCGTGGCATCCCGCGCAAGTTGCTCCCGCCACCTGACCGTGATAAATGCGATCACCCAGCGCAACCATTTCCCGCGTCGCCCCTTCGGGGACTTGAAGATTGCCAGCGCCAGCGTCTGGATGCGTGCCCTCCGGCGGCTTGGCCCGGATTGCGACCACTGCACCAGCCGGAGCCGAGGGGCTGGGGCAGGGAGTGTATTTCGCGGGACCGCCGGGTCCGCCGCGATAGACAATTCGATAGATCCGCCCGCGCACATCGTCGGAAACGTAAAGCGACCCGTCGGGTCCCACCGCGAGTCCGCTGGGACGATGTTCGGCTTTGTCGGGAGATTTCACCGCCCCCGCGAAGCCGTCCGCAAATACTTCACAACCGCCGGATGCCTTGTCGCCGTCGAGCCGCTGGAAAACAACGTTGTAGCCGCCTTGCGGATGTGGAGCTCGATTCCAGGAACCGTGGAAGGCGATGAACACTCCCCCGCGATAATGGGCCGGGAATTGTTTCTTGTCATAATAGACCATGGCGTTCGGCCCCCAATGGGCGGGGAAGGCCGCCACGGGAGGGATTTTGTCCGCGCAAGCGCCCACCTTTTTGCCGCCGTCACCACCATATTCCGGCGCCAGAACCAGCTTTCGCTGCACCGCGTCGTAGTAGCACTCGGGCCAGCCATAGTCGCCGCCTGGCTTCAGAAGCAGCAACTCTTCGGCCGGCTGCGTGGCTTCCTGATCAGGTTTGTAGAGATCAGGCCAATTTGAATAGAGCTGATCGCGTCCGTGTTGGGTGACGAAAACGCGGTGGCCGGTCGAGTCGATGGCAAGACCTTCGGCGTTGCGAATCCCAGTCGCAAAGCGCTCCGCGGATGAAAACTTTTGGTCTGTTTTGTTCGCGTCATAACGCCAGATGCCTCCGCGTGTCAGCAGTTCGGTGCAGGGTTGCAAGCCGGGCGATTTCGGTACCCGGTTTTTGGGCTGGCAGGCATTGGTGGCGGTTCCGAGGTCCACGTACATGGATCCTTCCGAGTTGATGATAAACGGATGCATGGGATGATCCCCGCCCAGAGGCAATCCTGAAACGATGGTTTCAGGGGAATGCGCCGGCACCAGGGAGGTCGGCGCGAGTGGATATCGCACGATGCGATCGTTAATCTCCGCGTAGAGCGAACCTTTGTACATGCCGATGCCTGTGCCGCCGGCTCCCCCACTCTGCACGGTTTCACCGAAACGCTCAATGACGGTTGCTTTTCCCTTTCCGGTTTTGTCTTGCATGGCGACCAGAAACCCGCCGGCATGCGGCGCTTTATTGCCGTAGTACGCACCCGACCATGTGTTGGCGTAAACCACGCCATTAGGTCCCACCACCAGGTGGCGGGCGTGACCAATGTCGTCAGCAAAAATTGTCGCGCAAAAACCAGCGGGCAATTGCAAGCCGCTGTCATCGTTCGGGCACGCCTGGTCTTTCGTTTTTTTACCGGGGTGGGGCGGCATTTCGCCCGACATCATTCGACCCACCAGGCTATATGCGGCAAGCAGTATGGCGAAAGACATGAGAAGACCGGATAAGCGGAGCAATCGCATTGAACCCTCCGTAAATTGAAACCCAGGAATATCGTGATGAAGTTTATCACAAGCTTCGCGGTATTACTCTGCCGGCTGGATGTTTGACATTGAGGCGCCGAAATTGCCGCGCCAGGCGAGGTTCAAGGCGGTTGGTTGGTACGCCTGGCAGGATTCGAACCTGCGACCTTTTGCTCCGGAGGCAAACGCTCTATCCATCTGAGCTACAGGCGCACGCAATAAGAAGTTTACCCTCCGTCCGAATCACGGTCAAGCAGCGTTGACTCCAGGTCGTGAGTCAGTTTGGTTTTCTGTAGCGGCTGTCGAGTTTCTTTAAACCCGCCATGCGCGGGACCGCCGATTTTGAAATCCCAGGGCCTTCCCGGCGCTCAGAGAGACTCCGCTACAACAACCCGACACACTACTTGACTGCATCGAATGATTTCAGCCTGAGATTGAAAGCACCATCCAAGCGAATCAGCCAATGAAACTGATATGATGGATGAGAGGAGCAGAAATGTTGCGTCGAAAATCGGCTCACAGCGCGATCCTGAGGACGTTGCTCGTCGCCGCGCCGGTCTTCGCTTCAGCGCGCCCGGCATTACCCTGGGGAAACCAGGCGCACCAGATGGTGAACGCGCTGGCGGTGGAAAACTTGCCGGGGCCGCTCCGCTCTTACTTTCGTGCGCGCAAAACTTATTTGGTCGAGCACGCCTCTGACCCGGATCAACTGGCCGGCGAAAATTCCCGCGAGCGGTCGCATCATTACACCGATGCGGAAGCTTATGACCGGGTTCCTTTTCCAAAATTAAAAAAACAATTTGTGGACGAGCGGCGCGGCCCAACCGAACTCCAGCTTCGAAATGGGGATTCGATTTGGCAGATTGAAAATTTCACGGACCGACTGGCGGATGCTTTACGCCGGCGACAGTGGAGCGAGGCTGACCGGGACGCTGTTTTCGCGGCTCACTATGCGTGCGATCTCACCCAGCCTCTGCACACGGTCTTGAACTACGATGGCCAGTTCACCCGCCAGGCCGGCATTCATTCGCGCTTTGAAACGGAAATGGTTAATGCGCTCAAGGATGGCTGGGTGCTGAAGCCGTCGCCCGCGGTGAATGAAGTGAATCTTCGCGCTCGAATATTCCGCGAATTGCTTGCCAGTTATCGGCAGCGCAATGCCGTGTTTGCCGCAGACCGAAATGCGGTGGCGGGGCGATCGTACGTCGATCCCAGGTTTTTCCCGGCCTTTGAAAAACTTGCAGGCCCCCTGGCGGAGAGGCGGCTGGAGGCTGCGGTCTCATTCGTCAGTTCGGTTTGGTATACTGCCTGGGTGCGTGCGGGTAAACCGGCGCTGCCGCGATGAAAGGCGGCGCATTGGCGCGGCATTATCCGGCAGCCAGTTCTTTAGTAGGCTGATGAAAAATGTCATTCTGAGGAGCCAGAGGCGACGAAGAATCTCGGAAGTGCTCGATCCTCAAATGCCGGGATTCTTCTCATGCGTCTGCGGGATCAGAATGAAAATATGAAAGCGCGACTCCATCCGTCGGCGTAAGCTGACGGAAGAAAAGATTCTTCGAAGAAGAAAGGAGCCGCGCATGGAAGAATATATCGCATTTGACAGTCACAAGCACTACACCTGGGTTGAGCACGAGCAGGTGCACACGGGGAAGGTTCGACAGTATCGG
>DASYXZ010000225.1:0-23249 GCA_035934315.1 Terriglobia bacterium
TCGTAACCATTCGGCGCCGCCAAAAACGCGCAATGGCCGCCGCGCCCGGTTTCAATGTACTTCACAAAATCATTACTTCGCAACTTGTCGCGAGTCTCAGGCAAAAGGCGAATGAAGGGATCATCGGTGGAATAGATGATCAGCGAAGGCAGGGCAATCTGCGTGGCCAGGCGGGAGGAACTGACGCGAGCGTAGTAATCATCCGCGTCGCGAAAACCACTGTAGGGAGCGGTGATTTTTTCGTCAAACTCGCGGATGCTGCGAATGCCATTCAGCCTGCTCACATCATAACGCCCGGGAAAAAGCATGGCTTTGCGGCGAAAGAGCCGCGATAATCCCCGGACAAATTTAATTTCGTATACTCGATTACTCCTATTGTGCAAAGCGTCGGCGGATGGCGCCAGGTCCATCACCGGGCTCACCGTGGCTGACGCCCGTACCTCGCCGGGCGCCGCCGCACCCCATTCGCCGACGAGATTCAACACCAGATTTCCACCCATGGAAAATCCCACCAGGGCGATTCGTGACACACGGTCTTCTGCGATCATTTGACTGACCACGGCGGCGAGGTCACCGGAAAAACCCGAATGGTACAGTGTGGGAGTCAGTTTTTCCGTGCCCCCGCAGTTGCGCATATTCATCCGCACCACGTTCATCCCGACGGCCAGCGCCTTGGCCGTGGTTCCCCGGATGTAGGACGATTCGCTGGAACCTTCCAGCCCGTGGACGATGATCACCGTCATCGCATTTATTTTGTCAGCCTGCCAGTGACAATCGCAAACCAATTGGGTGTCATCTGACACTTGATAAAAACGCTTCTCCGCCGTGGGCAAATGATTTTGGCGGCGCATAAAGTAACTGGCGATGGTTTGCGAGTGCCCCCCGCGTAGCCAACGCCGGGGCACGAAAGGCTCAAATGTGTGGACCATTTCGCTCATCGGTGCAAAGCAGACTTTTTTGATAATCGCAAAGTCAAAATGCCGGCCGCCGGACAACATGGCGGAGGAGAAAATCATTCCACATAAATTCGCGGGACACGTTTGCCGATGGAGCAAAGAACTTCATAAGGCACGGTACCGATTTGTCGGGCGATATCGAGGGCAGAGATGGAGCAGTGCACGGACTTTCCGATCAATATCACCTCGTCACCCACTGCGACATCCGGAATATCAGTCACATCAAGGAGCGTCAGATCCATGCTGATGTTGCCGACAATGCAGGCGCGCTGGTCGCGAACGATGGCGTGTCCGCGATTGGATAGCGCGCGGCTCAAGCCATCGGCATAGCCCACCGGCACCGTGGCAATCCGCGAAGGCCGCCGCGAGTGGAAGGCGGCGCCATAGCCGAGGGGCGTGCCGCTGGGAACGTCTTTCAAATAGACCACTCTGGACTTAAAAGTGAGAACGGGCTCAAAAACGGGAAGCTCGCGCGGCTTCGCTCCCGGAGGAAAACTGATGGGCAGGCAATATCCGAAAAGGAGAGCTCCGATTCGCACCAGGTTTTCAGGGAAATTGTTGCGGGTCAGCAACGCCGCGGCATTGGAGATATGCACCCACTTCGGATTGAGTTTGAACGACCGCAAAGTTTCCAGCGTTTTGTCGAAGCGCGCCAACTGTTCATCGGTCTGGCTGGCGATCAAATCTTCCGCCGAGGCGAGGTGCGTGAATACTCCCGTCATTTGCAGGCCTTCCAATTCCCGGTAATGCTCCAGAAAGGAAACCAGCCGGTCGGGCGGCAATCCCAGGCGGCCCATCCCCGTGTCTATCTTCAAATGAAACTCGATGGGCTGGCCGAGGCGGCGCGCGCACTCCGCATAGGTGTCCAGACGTGATGTGGATGAGACCGAGGGCGTCAATCGATAGGTAATAAGGTCTGCCGGGTCGCTCATATAAAGACCGCCGAGCAGCAGCACCGGTTGAGTGATGCCCGCTTCGCGCAGCTCCAGAGCCTCCTCCACCGTTGCCGTACCAAACCAGTTAACACCGCAGGTTGCCAGGCATTTCGCCACCGTCACCGCGCCGTGCCCATAAGCGTCCGCTTTGACCACCGCCATCACGGAACGCGCGCCGGCAAGCGCTTGCACGCGGGCAAAATTCCTTCGAAGTTTTCCCAAAGAGATTTCAACCCAGGTGGGGCGCAGAAGTTTGGCGGCGGATGAATTCACGCGATTCCCCTCAGCATTTTCCATGAACGAATTGTTTCCGAGGGGCGAGCCGCCGCTTGGGATAACAATTCTGAGGATCGCCGGCAGGAGATTGTTTTAAGCATCGTCCCGGTCCGCCCCAAGAGCGGGATTTTCAAACCGGACGAAGGGTTTTAGGAAAACAAGTTTGAAGACGCCGGTGGGCCCGTTTCGCTGTTTGCCGATGTTCAAATCAACCATGATGCCGGGGTCGTCTCCCTCCCCGTCATTGGATATGCTGCCCCGATGAATGAAGATGACCACGTCCGCGTCTTGTTCGATGGAACCGGAATCGCGTAAGTCGGAGAGTTGAGGCTCCCGTCCCTTTCCTGCCTCAGGTGCTCGGCTCAACTGCGACAAGGCAATCACCGGAACATGAAGCTCTTTGGCAATGCTTTTCAAACCTTGAGAAATAAACGAGACTTCCTGGGTTCGACTCTCAAACCGCCCGTGGCCCGTTGCCAACTGCAGATAATCGACGATCAAAAGATCCAGACCTTTCTCCGCCTTTAGACGCCGCGCCTTCCCTCGGATTTCCATAATGCTCAAAGCAGGAGTGTCCTCGATAAATAAGGGAGCCATGTTCAGCCTGCCTAGAGCGTGGACCGCCTTTTTCCATTCGTCATCGTTGGTAAATCCCGTCCGAAGCCGGTGACTGTCAATACGCGCTTCAGAGCAGAGAAGCCGGATCAGAAGCGACTCCTTGGTCATTTCGAGTGAAAACACGCCCACAGATTTTTGTTGTTCGATTGCGGCGTGGGAAGCAATATTGAGCGCCAGAGCGGTCTTACCCAATGATGGCCGCGCCGCGATGATAATCAGTTCGCCGGGTTGAAGGCCGGAAGTCATTTCATCGAGTCTCTCAAATCCCGTTTTAATTCCCGTCATGTGCTGCCCATGACGGAAAAGAACGTCAATATTGCCCCCGAAACTTGTATCGACAATCTGTTTGACATTGAAAAAACCCGACTGGGCTTTTTCGCCGGCGATCTCAAAAATCTCACTTTGCGCGAGGTCAAGCAAAACGCCTGGATCGTCAATGCCCTCAAAGCAGCGGGAGATAACGTTATTCGAGGCGCTGATGAGACGGCGGAGCAAAGATTTTTCTTTAACAATGCGAGAATACTGGTTGACAGCCGAATAGTTCCCCACCGGGACGCCGTCGGTGAGTGATGCCAGGTAACTCGCGCCACCTATTTTCTCGAGCAAGCCTTCCTTGCCCAGCTCGTCGGAAAGAGTGACCAGATCAATCGTGCGATTTTTCTCCGAGAGCTCGGTCATTTTCCCGAACGTGAGGCGATTGGCCTCGGAGAAAAAATCGTCCTTATTCACCATCCCGACGGCGAGGTTGATCGCCCCATTATCGAGAAGGATTGAGCCGAGTAAGGCGCGTTCGGCTTCCAGGCTGTGAGGAGATTTAATTTCGGAAAAAGTTGTGGTCGCCATGGGATGTAAAACGTCCCCGAAGTCTAAGATTTCGATGTGGAAGAGATTATACCAGTTGGGAGAAATCAGAAAGCTAGAATTTTATTCTGCTGGATTGCGACGCGTTCTCAATTTTCGGCTGGAGTTTTTGCGAAAGCGAACTGAACAAAACTCGCTCGTGCGATCTCTACCCATGGTCGCGCCGGACGGCGCGACGGCAGCGTTATCCGGCTACGGTCGGGGCTGGTTCCGCCTCGCTCTCCACCTTAACTTTGACGTGTGTGGTGACCTCACGATGAAGTTTTATGGGCACGTCATGTTCGCCCAGAGTTTTGAGAGGATTTTCGAGTTGAATTTTGCGCCGGTCGATTTTATAACCCTGCGCAGCCAATCCTTCCGCAACGTCCATTGCCGTGACGGATCCAAAGAGGGTTCCCTGTTCGCCTGACTTGCGCTTGAATACCAGGGTCACGCCCTCCATCAGCTTTCCCAATTCTACAGCATCCGCTTTTTCTTTGGCTTCTTCTTTCAGGAACCTTACGCGTTGCTGGTCAACCCATTTTCGACTTTGGGCGTTGGCCTCAACAGCCAACTTTTGCGGCAAAAGATAATTGCGGCCATATCCGTCAGCCACCTTTACGATTTCTCCGCGATTCCCAAGCTTCTCGATATCCTTCAGCAAAATGATTTCCATTTGAAAACCCCTTAAATGAAAAAGATCAATTCCTTCGAATCCTGCCATCCGCAGGGCTGAACTGCGTGCAGCCTGTGGGAGCGCTGCCGGCCCGTTAAGCCGGAGCCTGCCTAAACGACCGCCGCGAAGGGCAGAAGCGCAATATTGCGGGCGCGTTTAATGGCCGTGGTCAGTGCGTGCTGATGGGCAGAGCATGTCCCGGTAAGTCGGCGAGGGAGGATCTTGCCGCGTTCGGCGACGAACTGCCCGATTAGCTTCACGTCCTTGTAATCGATAACGTCGATCTTTTCGTCACAAAACTTACAGACCTTGCGACGACGAAAGAATTGCTTCCTTGGTCCTCCGGGAGGACCTCCGCCCTCCCGCCTTGGTCCTGAGCTTGGGCGCCCTGCATTCCTCGAATTCCCTCTTTGTCCTGGCATGGATTATTGCTCCCTTAAATTTGCGGAGGCAGTTCCTCCACCTGCTGCGGCGCGGCTGGCACGAGCTGTTGCGGCGGGCTGGCAGGTTTGGTTTTGGGCCGTTTGGCTTCTCGCGCCGCCCGTTGCGCTTTAAGTTTTTCCACTCGCTTCTGCTCTTCATCAATTCGCACTGCGAGAAATTTAATGACCGAATCAGTCACCCCGAGGCGACGTTCTAATTCTTTCAAAGTGTCACCCGTCCCCTCGAGGACGAAGAGAACGTAATGCCCGTCCTGATGGCGGCCGACGCGATAGGCGAGTCTCCGGCGACCCATCCTATCCACGCGTTCCACCTTGCCGCCCGCGCCAGCCACCACACCTTCCATTTGAGTGACAAGCTTGTTCAAATCTTCCTCTTCCATATCCGGACGGATAATAAAAATAATTTCATATTTACGCATGGTACCTCACGATTGCGGTGGTGAAATCCGCCGATTAAAGCGGTTCATTGCTTTCTGCACGCCTTCTTTCAAAATAATGCGGACGGCCTCAGACGATTGGTCAAGCATATCTGCCACTGTTTCCAAGTCAGCCTTCCTGAACCGCCCGAGGACGTAAGAAACTTTGTCCTCCATGGGACGATCGGGTTGGGCGCCCATCCGAACTCGCGCAAATTCATCCGACCCCAGCGCGCCGATGATGGACTTTAATCCGTTGTGCCCGCCAGCGCTTCCATAAGGCCGGACCCGAATCGACCCCAGCGGAATATTGACCTCATCCACGAGCACGATCAAGTCCTCCACCGACAGCCCATATTTCGCGAGCAATCGGGCCACCGCCAAGCCGCTAAGGTTCATAAA
The DNA here is from genome assembly GCA_035934315.1 of Terriglobia bacterium. Classification (GTDB taxonomy): domain Bacteria; phylum Acidobacteriota; class Terriglobia; order UBA7540; family UBA7540; genus DASYXZ01. Next base: position 5,563 of record DASYXZ010000225.1, read on the forward strand.
AGTTTGCGGCTTGCCGAGAATCACATGAATTCCTTCGATCTCGGTTGAAGCGGTCAACGCCTGCGCCTCACGGTGGGCGATGTCAACGCCACAATCTTCAGCCAATCGATCCACGGCCATAAAACCAAGATTATGCGGCGTCAAGTGGTACTCATATCCGGGGTTGCCGAGACCCACAATCAGATTCAAGCCGCCCCTTCCAAGGCTCCATGAGCCAATCCCATCCGGCAAATACCACTATTCCTTCTTGCTCTCTTTCTTGGCTTCGCGGTTTCCTTGTTTCTCTTTCCTGCCTTCTTTCCCTTCCTTGCCTTCGTCGGCTTCCGCTTCGGCTTCCTCTCCCTCAACCTCGGCCTTGCCCTTACGAATAACTTCAGGCTCGGCGGGAGTTGCTTCCGCGACTTCGTCAGCAGCCTTCACTTCTTCTTCCTTGATGATCACCACGTGCGCCACTACGCGCGTCGAATCCGTGAGCACTTTCACTTTATCCCCCAACTGGAGGTCGGACACGCGCAGGTTTTTGCCGATGGTGAGCTCGGTTACGTCCACGGTGATGTGCTCAGGGATATCGTCTGGAAGACATTCCAATTCCACTTCACGCAGCATGAATTCAAGTATTCCCCCCTGCACTTTCACGCCCTGAGCTTCACCGGTAATATGAATGGGCACCTTGATCCTCAATTTGGTATCCCGACCCACACGCACGATATCCACATGCAACAAGCCGCCGTGAACGGGATCCACCGTCCAGTCACGAAGCATGACTCGAGCCGGAGCTTTGCCTTTGATTTCAAGTGTAAAAATGGCATTGTGGCCGGATTCAGATTGGAGAATGGACAGGATTTTGCGGGGCTCAACCGCCACCGGAATCGCAGGACCCTGATCGCCATAAACAATGGCGGGGACGCGGCCGTTCCGGCGCAAGCGCCGGGCGGCATTCTTACCAAATTCCTCGCGGGGTTCCGCGTCAATGCTCAGTGTCTGGGACATAAACAATCACTCCTTACGTGCGCGGGCCGGTCATCGATTGGATGCCCACCTAATCGGCCTCAGATAAAAAGCTTGCTTACCGAGGTTTCATCGTGAATAGATTTAATAGCGTGCGCCAGCAATGGCCCCACGCTCAATGTCTTGATCAATTTGCATTTCTGGCCCTCGGCCGAGAGAGGGATCGAGTTGGTAACCACAATCTGTTCGATCGGCGCATGACAAATTTTGTTGATGGCATCCCCGGCAAAGACCCCATGCGTGCAACAGGCGTACACTTTCCGTGCGCCCTTTTCGTGCAAAGCCTTGACGCCGCGAACCAGGGTACCTCCGGTGTCGATCATGTCGTCGATGATGAGGCAGGTTTTTCCCCGGACATCGCCGATCACATTCATGACTTCCACCACATTGGCGTCTTCGCGACGCTTATCGATGATCGCCAAAGGGAATTGCAATTTTTTTGCGAAAGCCCTGGCGCGTTCCACGCCGCCGGGGTCAGGTGAAACCACCACCACGTCCTTCAACTTTAGTTTGCTGAAGTAAGCCACCGTCACTGGAGTTCCATAAAGATGATCCACAGGAATATTGAAATAGCCTTGAATCTGGCTGGCATGAAGGTCGAGGGCCAGGATCCGGTTCGCGCCCGCAGAGGTCAGCAGGTCCGCCACCACTTTGGAAGAGATGGGCACTCGAGGGCGGTCCTTCCGGTCCTGCCGCGCATAGCCGTAATACGGCATGACCGCGGTGATTCGGTTGGCAGAGGCGCGCCTGAAAGCGTCCAGCATAATCAGCAGTTCCATTAAATTTTCATTCACCGGACTGCACGTGGGCTGGATCACAAAGACATCAGCACCACGAACGTTTTCCCGGATCTGAAGCCGGACCTCTCCATCGGGAAAGCGATCCACATTGGCTTTGCCCACAGGCACGCCGAGATTGTCACAAATTTCCCGGGCCAGAGCCGGATGGGCATTCCCTGTAAAAACTTTCAGCGAATGCCGTGTGTGATTTCCCATCGGTGCATTACACCCTTAAAATTTCGGAATCGGTCCGCCGATAGTTAAACATGGCTGGGAGGCCTGGATTCGAACCAGAGTTCCATGCTCCAAAGGCATGTGTCCTACCACTGGACGACCTCCCAAAAACTCCAATCAAAAAATGAGGCGCTCGTACTCGTCCCGGGGAAGAGTCCTTGTCTTAAAAACCTGCCATGCGGCAGGAATTAATTCTGCAGCGCGATCCAGTTTTGGAGCGGAGTCAAAGAGGGCGAAGACAGCAGAACCACTACCCGTAAGGGAGGCTGTTTCGGCTCCGGCCCGGATGAGCTGGGCTTTCAAACGCGCCAGCTTGGGCCACTTCGCGAAAACGACTTGCTCGAAATCGTTCTCGGCCGGTCCCCAAAATTCCATGGGAAATAGTGGCCACGCACCAAAGCTACAGATACTAGAGCCTTTGGTGGTATTTGTCAATGGCAAAATCAAACGCCGGTCCAGCTCGCGGTAAGCCTCCGCGGTGGAGACGGAGAATCGCGGAAAAATCACCAGGCATTTCCGCCGGGGAAAATCCCAAAGAGGATAAACTTCCTCGCCGCGGCCGCAGCCGAGCACCCTTCCCCCCCAGAGGAAAAGTGGGACGTCGGAACCAAGGCGCGCGGCCAGCTTGAGTAGCATATTGAATTCCATCCGATTGCCCGTGAGGCGCTCCAGTCCCAGGAGCGTGGCCGCCGCATCGCTGCTTCCCCCGCCGAGCCCCGCGCCTATGGGGATTTTCTTTTCCAGGTTCACCTTGATGCCGCCGCGATAATTCCGCGCGCGCTTCCACTGCTCGCAAGCCCGATGCACCAAATTCCGAGGGCCGCCCGGGACCGCCGGGTGGTCGCATTCAACCGACGCCGCGCCGCTGCCCGCCAAAGAAATGGTAAGGCGGTCATGCAGCGCGATGGTCTGGTACACAGTAAAGATTCCGTGGTAGCCGTCAGGCCGCCGGGCGCGGACTTTCAACCCCAGATTAATCTTGGCAAAAGCGCGAATGCGAATGGAGGATGTCAAGGCAAGTGCGAGGGGAATTCGAGGTTAACCAAAACGTTATCGCAATGATTCACCCTCACCTCACTGCGATTCTGAAATATTCGTGAGCGTCCTTTTAGTGCGCCGCAGACTTTCCCTTGGCCAGAGTTAACTTTAAATCGTCAAGCTCCTTGCGAAGCTTGGCAGCCTCTTCAGCATCAAAGTCACTGCCCAGGGCGGTGGGCCACTCCTTAAGAGCCTGCTCCCATTGCTGTTCCGCTTCCATCTTCTTTCCCATGCGGAAATACAGATGCCCAAGATGTTCCTGGACCGTGGGGTCGCCCGGAATCAGGTGCGCAGCTTTCTCGAGCGGCGCCTCAGCCAGGTCCACGCGGTTCATCTTGAGATAGGCCCAGCCGAGGCTGTCTAAATAGGCGCCGTTGTTGGGATCAATCTGAAGCGCCTTCTGGATATATTTCACAGATTCATCCAGCCGCACGCCGCGATCCGCCAGCATGTAGCCAAGATAATTGGATGCCGGGGCATTAAGAGGATCGACCGCCAGCACTTTCTTGAATTGTTCTTCGGCCAGGTCCCATTTTTTCTGGCGTTCGAAAATCGAGCCCAGCATGAAACGCGCCATTTCCTGATCGTCGGGTTTCGGGCTAAGGGCCAGCGCTTTGTTGGTTACTATTTCCGCCTCGGGATAACGCTTGGCCGTCGAATAAATCTGGGCCATCGAGAGATAAATCTCATTGTCGCCCGGACCACCTTTCAACATTCCTTGAAGCTGTTGGATGGCCTCATCCACGTGTCCCTGCTCTCCTAAAAGTGAAGCGCGAAGGCGGCGGAGCGAGCGGTCATCGGGATACCTTTGCACCGCCGCTTCAGCCTCCGCCAGCGCCGCCTTTGGGTGCTTGCCAAGGCGCAGCGTCTCGACGACCAATCCCTCGCCTCGGGGAGCCTGATCCTTACCAAGCGCCTCAATCTGTTTAAATTCCGCAATGGCCAGATCATACTTTTCCTGCGACCTGTAAATCTCCCCCAATCGCTCGAGAAAGATCGCGCGGTTGTTCGCCTCGCCAATGGTGTACTGGCCCTGCGGTTTCTCCGTCTGCTTAACGAGTCCCTGCAGGATTTCTATAGCCTTGTCCTGATTGCCCGCCGCGTCTTCCAGCAACACTTGCTGAAAAGGAACCTCAGCGCTGTCCGGCATTAAAGTTTTGGCGCGCTCAAGTTCCTGGCGCGCCTGGTCAAATCGCCCTTCTTGCCGGTCGAGTTGCGCCAAGCGCATGAAACTCTTCCCATCTTCCGGGTCCGCCTTCAAGATCGTTTGCAACTCGGTTCGAGCTGCGTCCGCCTTTCCGGCATCCATCAAGGCTTCAACATAAGCCCGGCGAATGTCCTGGTTTTCCGGATCCCGGGTCATAGCCTTTTCGAAGGTTTCAATCGATTTGTCAGATTGATGAGATTGACTGTAGGCATAAGCCAGCATCCCAAGCAGCGGGCCGCTCATATCGCTATCCGGAATCTTGGTGAGCAGCTCAATCGCCTGCGCGTAATCACCCTGGTCAGTGTATAGTTGCGCGAGGCTGGAGAGTGCGTTCCCGGAAGAGGGGTCCGAGGCCAGAATTTTCTTAAAGGCAGCCTCCGCTTTGGCGGGTTCATTGTTCAGCTTATATAAGCGGCCCAGGATAATGTAAGAGTCGGTGTCGGAGGGTTTCAATCGAGTTAGAGCTTCGAAATGAAAGATGGCCTTATGCAGACTATCCTTGGCCACGTTGTCAGGTTGGGCCTCGCTCAGATTGCGAAGGTAAATGTGGCCGAGCAACCGGTGCGCGTCCACCTGATTTGGGTTAATTTTCAGAACGGCTTCAGCTTCACGGACCGCGTCCCCAATCCGGCTGATCCGCCAGTAAAGATCGGCCAGCTCAACTCTCAGGAAAAGCGAATCGGGGTCGGCTTCCATCGCCAGCTTATATTCTGATATTGCTTTTTCGACGTAATCGCTGCGGTTGTAAATCCCGGCCAGCTCCTTGAATCGCCGGGCCAGCATGTAATGATAATAAGCCTGACTATGGTCAGGCTCGGCTGTCGAAGGTTGGTTCTGCGGCTGGGCAGAACCTTTGGGGGCGCTGGTTTGAGCGCTCCATAGGCCGGCCGTTCCCATTAATGAAAGAATGATTCCTGTTCCGAATTTTTTACCCAATGTTCGCATGACGCCCCTATGTTTTCCAGTCTCTATATGTTAATTATTGCACAGGGGTCAGAACCTGTCAAAGACGCTGCGCCGGTTTTCAAGAAAGGCACGAAGAATCCCACGCTGGTAGGCCGGCGGGAAATTCGAGCCGTAGTCGTCTCTTGCCCCATGACTGTTAAGAGGACACAATCCACACTGGGGTTGCCAGCCAGGAGGCTTCGGCGCTTGCCAATGGCGCGCCTTCGGGCGTAATCTGCGAGGATTGCATGATGAGCAAAGTATTGGGGGTTATTCCAGCGCATCTCGAATCGCAGCGCTTGCCGCGCAAACCACTGCGAAACATTGACGGCCAACCGATGATCGCCTGGGTGTACGCGCGCGCGCGCCGCGCCGCGTGCCTCCATCATTTGCTGGTGGCCACCGATTCCGCGGAAATTATCGACTATTGCCGGAAATCGAATATCCCCGCGCAAATGACTTCCGCCGCGCATCGCTCCGGGACAGATCGAATTGTTGAGGTCATGTCCCGCGAGCCGGCGGATATCTACGTGAACATCCAGGGTGATGAGCCCATGGTCACCGCCGAGCACATCGAACTGATGCTGAAACCATTTCGCGAAACGCCCGGCACTGAAGTTTCAACCCTGAAAGTCGCGATGGGGCCGGAGGAGGCGCGCAGTCCGAACAATGTGAAAGTGGTCACTGACGCTCAGGGCCGCGCGCTCTACTTTTCGCGAGCCCTCATTCCCCACGACCGGGATGGCGCAGGCGTTGTGCAGTATTACAAACACCTGGGGCTCTATGCTTACACCACCGCAGCCCTTCAAAAATTTGCCGGCCTTCCGCCGTCGCCGCTCGAACAGTTGGAAAAACTCGAGCAGTTGCGCTTCCTTGAAAACGGTGTTTCCCTGACGGTCGTCGAAACCACCGGGGACACTGTTGGAGTTGATACAGGGGAGGACTTGAAAAAAGTGGAGGAATATTTTCGCCGCTTGGGCGCATCAGAAAGGCCCTAGGTCCCGACCGCACGCAAAACTTTTGCCCACACGGGAGGATTATCAATGACGGCCGAACTTCAAGATAAAGTTGCTGTGGTCACCGGCGGTTCACGAGGGATTGGTTACAGTATCACCGCAGCGTTGCTGGCGGCAGGCGCCAAAGTTTATATCTGCGGCCGCGACGGTCAGGCGTTGAAAACCGCAATTGAAAATCTCGGACGAACCGGATCAAAAGACCACATCGCCGGTATAACCGCCGATGTTGGACGTTATGAGGACTGTCGCAAAGTTATTCACGACGCTGCCCAGCGCTTTGGGGGGCTCGACATTTTGGTGAATAACGCGGGCATTGGGATCTTTAAGCCCGTGGATCAGCTTTCGCCGGAAGAGTGGGACTCAACGATCCAGACAAACCTTTCCGGCGTGTTCTATTGCTGCCGCGAAGCCATTCCTCTGATGCGAAAAAGAGGCGGCGGCTACATCTTTAACATTTCAAGTTTGGCGGGCGTGAACCCTTTTGCCGGCGGCAGCGCTTACAACGCGTCCAAGTTTGGCTTAAATGGTTTTAGCGAAGCGATGATGCAGGACATCCGCCACGACGGCATTCGAGTGAGCTACATTATGCCGGGAAGTGTGGCCACGGATTTTGCCGGCGCGCCGGGTTCAAAGTTACGGGAAGCATGGAAGCTGACGGGAGAGGACATCGCAAAAGCAGTCATCGACCTTTATACGTACCCGGCGAGCTCGCTGGCCAGCCGCATCGAGCTGCGCCCGTCGCAACCGCCGAAAAAGAAATGAGTCTACTGAACTTGCCATGGTCCGGATAGCAACCGCAGGCCCGCTAGTTTTTGGAAGCACAGGAAGTCACTGTCTCTGGTCACCAGCGGAACATCATGGTCAAGGCAACTTTGCGCGATTAAGGTGTCGGCGGTTTTCGGCCGGTAGTGATAACGAATCAGGAGGGCCCGAAGTTTCCCGGCTCTCTCCCAATATCCCGCCGCAACCTCCAATGTGGGTATTGAGATGAGGTTTTCCTGCATAGGGACAGACAGGCGCGGATCACTCAGCAGCTCGGTGATGGAGACAGGTGCGAGAACCAGAAGGCCCTGCGTTAAGGCTTCCGCGACCAGCGCGACGTCACCTTCGCTCTTACCCTGGATGAAGGCGATAAACGAACTACTATCAGCGCAGATCATTCCTCGCCTCGGAGCTCCTGCCAGGTCATGCTGAAACCGCCTTTGCCCCGCATCTTTAAAAGGCGGGTATAAACATCCCGTGCCGCTAACAGCTTCAAGGCCTCCCTAACCGTCGGCGTCATTCCACTTTTGGAGACTCGCATCGCCTTTTGCAGGAGATCTTCGGGGAGAATCATTGTCACTTTTTTCATTCTGACTTTGTGCATGGATTAATTTTGCCAGCATGGATGCCATATGTCAATATGGCATATTTGCGAAACCAGAAGTCTGGTCAATCCCCCCGGTCTTGGTCTGGCGCAGCGCTCTTCGGCAAACCATCCAATGGCCGCTGGTTCAAGTGCTCGCGAAAAAGCAATCTTAACCTTCCGTTTGTCGAGCCACGCCACATCGTGTACAATGCCTTTTCTGATTGAAGACTTAATCATCTTCAGGAGAAACGGGCCGCGTAAGCCGCCATGTATGTCTCAGCTTCTCGACGCACTCAATCCCCAACAGCGCGAAGCGGTGGAAGCAACTGAGGGCCCACTTCTGATACTGGCGGGAGCGGGCAGCGGCAAGACGCGCGTGATCACGTATCGAATCGCTTACCTCATTGAGTCTTGCGGCGTGCCGCCGGAGTCCGTCCTGGCGGTAACGTTTACCAACAAAGCCGCCGACCAGATGAAGGCTCGCGTGGTGGCGCTGCTCTCGGACAGCCTCGAGGCCTGGCCGCACATTTCCACCTTCCATTCGTTCTGCGTACGCGTGTTGCGCCGGAATATTGACCGGCTCGGCTACACTCGCGATTTCTCAATCTACGATGAGGACGACCAACAGCGCATCCTTAAGGTGTGCCTTAAAGAACTTGGATTGAGCGAGCAGATTGCGTCGCCACGCGCCGCGCTCGGCCGCATCAGTTACGCCAAGAACCACGGGACCTCGCCGGAGGACATGTACCGCCAGGCTGCTGATCCCACGACGGAAAAGCTGGCTTCGGTATTCGAGCGTTACGAGAAGAAGCTTCGCCAGGCCAACGCGCTCGATTTTGACGACCTGCTGCTCAAAACCGTCGAACTATTGGACGCGGCGCCTTCAGTTTGTAAATGGTATAACAACCATTATCGATATATTATGGTTGACGAGTATCAAGATACAAACCGCACTCAGTACCGATTGATCCGGCAGCTCACCCAGGCTCACTCCAACCTTTGCGTCGTCGGGGACGAGGATCAATCCATTTACCGCTGGCGCGGCGCTGACATCGAAAATATTCTGAGCTTCGAAAAAGATTTCCCCAAGACCCGCGTGATTCGCCTGGAGCAGAATTATCGCTCCACCCAGATGATCCTGGACGCGGCCACCGCCGTCGTAAGCCGCAACCTGGCGCGCAAAGGGAAAACCCTGTGGACCGATAAAGGGGCGGGCGACCGCATTCGCGTCGTTGAAACTGAAGACGCCGATGAGGAAAGTCTATTTGTGGCTGGTGAGATCAGCGCGGCGCTCCGAGCCGACGAAGAGTCGAACGTCGGCGTTCTCTACCGCACCAACGCCCAGTCGCGGGTTTTTGAAGAGGCGCTCCGTCGGTCTGAAATTCAATATCGCCTGGTGGGCGGATTCAGTTTTTACGCTCGCGCCGAAATCAAGGACGCCCTCGCATACGCCCGCCTGGCCGGCAATTTGCGTGATGACAGCGCCCTCACTCGCATCATTAATACGCCGCCGCGGGGCGTGGGCGGGACCACGCTTGACGCACTGCGCGATTCCGCTCAGGGGCGGAACACGAGCCTGTGGGAAGCGCTTGGGCTCGAAATCAGTGAAAAAAGGATGCCGGCGCGGGCGCTCAAGGCGCTCGAAGGTTTTTATGAAGTCATGCAAAACCTGGTCTCCGACCGGGAGCGCCTTTCGATGAGTGAATTCTTTCAAAGCATTTTCTCGCGTACTAAAATGTTGGAGGTTTTGAAGGCCGAAAATCTGCCCGAGTCAGAAAGCCGAATCGAGAACCTGCAGGAGCTGGTGACCGCCGCCTCCGAGGCGGGGGAGCGGGGAGAAACTCTGGAGGAGTTTTTGGACCACGCCGCGCTGGTCTCCGACAGCGATGGTTACGATGAACACGCTCGCGTCACATTGATGACACTGCACAGCGCCAAGGGCCTTGAATTTTCCATGGTTTTTCTGGTTGGTATCGAGGAAGGACTCTTCCCACACAGAATGAGTATGCAAGACGATGCATCGGTTGAAGAGGAGCGGCGGTTGTGCTACGTGGGCATGACCCGCGCCAGGAACCACCTGACTTTTTCCTGGGCGCGCACTCGGCGGTCTTTTGGTCGTGAGTCTTTCGAGAGATCCCGCCCTTCGCGATTCCTGAAAGAGATTCCGGTTGAGCTTTTGCAACGGGCAGGTACCACGGCGTTGGGCGTAAAACCACGCACTTCTTGGGAGAGTGCCGTAAATTCCGTGACGGGTGCTGAAGATTTTCTCGCAGCGCGCCGGGCGGCAAAAAAGAGGGCAACGTTTGGCGGGCTGACTTACAACCAGCCTGCTCCGCGCCGAAAGCGCTGGAAGCTGGGCACGCACGTCCGGCACCCCAAGTATGGTCTGGGAACTATTCTCGAGTGCGAGGGTGACGACGAAGATGCTAAATTGGTGGTGAGCTTTCCGGGCTACGGAACGAAAAAGCTGGTGGAAAGATTCGCCTCACTCGAAAGAGTATGACGATCTGGCTGGAGAAGCAATTTCAGGGCAAGAGCGCAGGCCTTGTGCCCACAGTGGGCGGATATCTTTTTTTGCCTATGCACGAACGGTAAATTCGACGAAACGGACAATACAACTATGAATACGAAAAGCACCAAAGACCGGGCCGAACGAAAAAAACTGAAGCGCGCGGCGCGGAGGAAACACCCGGCCAAACCCAAGCAGACGGAGCCTCGTGGTTCGCATAAACCCAAGGTCAAGAAAAAGGGTGCGGCGGGGGCAGCGCGAAAATAATAAACTAAAGTGCGGGTAATTTTTTCGCCCGCTCCCAAGGATCAGCTTGGCATCTCAACTGCTTCGCTGCAAGAGCATCGACAAGTTGCTGGCGCAAGCCGACGAGCCGGAGCATCGACTGCGGAAGTCTCTGGGGCCGTGGTCGCTTACGGCCCTTGGCATTGGCGCCATCATCGGCACCGGCATTTTCATCCTTACTGGAACTGCCGCTGCGGGGCAGACGCAACTTGTTCCTTCAATCTGGAACGCCGCTCCGCTGGATCTGCTCCTCCACGGTCGCAACGCGCTTGGGACCACTGGACGCTTGGGCGCCGGGCCGGCGATTGCGGTTTCATTTCTTCTCGTCGCCGTTGCTTGCGCGCTGGCCGGGTTGTGCTATGCCGAACTGGCCTCCATGATTCCCATAGCAGGAAGCGCCTACACTTACACCTACGCCACGCTGGGCGAGATCGTGGCGTGGATCATCGGATGGGACCTTATTCTTGAGTACGCCGTCAGCAACATGGCCGTTGCCGTCGGATTTTCCGACTACGTGAACAGTCTGCTCGATGGCCTTGGAATCCACCTTCCGAAACAATTCGCCGAACCCATTTTTCGGTCTGGTGTCCGCACCGGAGCCTACTTTAATGTGACGGGCTTCCTTGTCGTAATGGTTCTCACCGTGCTGCTGGTAAGGGGAATCAGGGAAAGCGCCGGGGCCAACAGCATCATGGTGGCCATCAAAGTGGCTGCCATTCTGATTTTTATTTTCGCGGCTTCCCGCTACGTTCATCCCGCCAATTGGAAACCTTTCATGCCCAACGGCTGGCAAGGAGTCCTGACAGGCGGCGCGATCGTGTTCTTCACCTACATCGGCTTCGATTCCGTATCCACAGCCGCCGAAGAAACCCGTAACCCGCAGAAGGATGTCCCATTCGGAATTATTGCTTCGCTGATTGCCTGCACAATTTTGTACATTTCCGTGGCCGTGATTCTCACCGGGATCCAGCACTGGAAGACATTAAACAACGATGCGCCTGTGGCCAATGCATTGCAGGCGATCGGGCTGACCGGCGTCGAGCGCTGGGTAACCGTGGGCGCGCTGACGGGCATGTTGAGTTCGCTGCTCGTTTATCAATTGGGGCAGGCACGAGTGTGGTACTCAATGTCGCGCGACGGGTTATTGCCTCAAATTTTTTCCAGCGTGCATCCCAGGTTCCGCACCCCGCATGTGAGTACCTGGGTGGCCGGATTTTTCGTCGCCATCCCGGCAGGAGTGTTCGACGTGCCCGAGCTGGCAAATCTTTCGAACATCGGGACCCTGTTCGCCTTTTTATTGGTTTCACTGGGCGTGCTGGTGCTGCGTCGAAAGCAACCCGAGCGCCATCGCGGATTTCGCGCTCCCTTTGTTCCGGCGCTCCCCATCGCCGCCATTGTATGTTGCCTGATCCTGATGGCCAGCCTTCCTCTTGAGAGCTGGGTACGGTTGTTCGTCTGGCTATCGATTGGCTTGGTGATCTATTTCGCTTACAGCCGCCACCGGAGTGAGTTTGGGCGCTCTCCCCGCGGACTCGCCACACCGCCCGCGGAAATGAAATAAGGCGTCCATGTTGATTGACCCCGGCCAGCGATGAGATTGGGTGTAGAATTCTACCGGTCGTTTCATCTGCCGATGAATTTAAAGATAAAATGATTGCACTCGCTTTAAAGCGCACGGAGATGAATGAAAAAGTAACAGGCTGCCGTGTGTTGCGGTTGTTGATATTTGCCGCGTCATTCGGTCTCGCTGCGGCTCCTGCCGCCAACGCCTGGGGCCCCACCGCCCACCGCCTTACGAATCGCTGGGCGGTTGACACTCTGCCCGCCGAAATCCGGCCATTTTTTGAATCCAATCGCCAGTTTCTAATCGACCACGCGAATGACGCTGATGCGTGGATGGCGAAAGACCCTTTCGAGCGGAAGCGGCATTACATATATCTGGATAAATACGGCATCTTCCCATATCTGAACCTTCCTCATTCATTCCAACGCGCCATCGAGCAATACGGCAAGAGCCGCATCAATCGTGACGGCTTGCTCCCATGGCAGATCGGTGATTATAGTTTGCGATTGACGAACGCCTTCCGAGCGAAGAATTGGGAAGAGGCCAGGCTGGATGCTGCAGTGCTCGGCCATTATGTCGCCGATGCGAACGATCCACTACACACCACGCAGAATTACGACGGGCAACTAACCGGGCAGACAGGCTTGGCAGCCCGGTTTGAAATTCGCTTGATCGATCGTTTTTCTAATTTTTTCATCCAGGAGCCCCAAGACGCGATTAAAATAGACGACCCGACAGAATTTGCTTTCCAAATAACGCTCGAAGCCCACACCTGGGTGGAGCACATTGTTCTCGAAGACCGGCGATCGATCGATGGCCTGCAGTCCTTCAATGACGACTTTTTTAATCGGTTCTATTCCCAGGTCGGTTCAACAGTCATGCAACAGATCAATGCCGCCGCCCACGATATCGGTTCCTACTGGTATACCGCGTGGCTGAATGCGGGCCGGCCGGTGCTCCCGGCGCGATGATGTGTCCCCATCCAACACCCATCGAAACATTTATTTCCCGCTTGCCCAAAGTGGAGTTGCACCTCCACCTCGAGGGCAGCGTTCTTCCCGAAACCTTGCGTGAACTTTCCCGAGCCAAAGGCCGCCTCCATCAAGAAACCGAGGATTGGATAGTGAGCCGCCTCCGGACAAATTTCCGTTATCAAAACTCGCAGGAATTTCTCAACGCTTTTAAGCTGGTCACGTTGTTGTTGGAGTCGCCCCAGGATTACGCCCTCGCCACCACGCGTTTGTGCGAGCGGCTGGCGGAACAAAATGTGAAGTACGCAGAGGTCACGCTTTCTGTGGGGGTGATTTTGTGGAAGAAGCAGGCGGTGGATGCTATCTTTGAGGCCATTTTGGCGGCTGCGAGTGACGCGGAAGCGCGGCTCCGTCTGCGCGTGAGATGGATATTTGACGCCATTCGCCATTTCGGCGCTGAGCACGCGCGGCAAGTGCTCGCATGGGCCAGGCGTTTTCGCTCGCAAGGCGTCGTGGCTTATGGCATCGGCGGGGACGAACTGCGCGGCCCGGCGGAACTATTTATCGGTGTGTATCGCGAAGCTCGGGATTACGGACTACACATTACCGCTCATGCGGGTGAATCTGCGGGCGCGCAAAGTGTTCGCGCCGCCATTGAGCTGCTGGGCGCGGAACGAATCGGCCACGGGTTCACGGCAGCCAGGGATCCTGCGGTGTTGGCGATCCTCCGCGATCGTCAAATCCCTTTGGAAGTTTGTCCCTCCAGCAACGTCTGCACCGGACTAGTTCCCCGGTTTGAGGATCATCCGTTGTTGAAGTTTATCCAAGAGGGCCTTTTCGTAACTTTGAATTCCGACGATCCTGGTTTGTTCGGGACAAGCCTGGAACGTGAATTTGTGATGGCGGCAAAATATTTCGCATTGTCGACGGAACAGCTCGTGCGTTTATCGGAAAATGCCATTCGCGCATCTTTTCTGGCGGAGGAGAAAAAAGTCGGTCTTCTGGAGGACCTGTATGCAGTAACACGGCCGGGGCCCCGCAAAGACTCTTCCCTTCACTCAGAGTGACTGGGCGACGCGCATCATCTTACCGGTAGGACCGCCGCAGCGGTCGCGGACGCCTGCCCCAGCACCTGTCGCAATTTATTCTCAAGCTGTTTTTCAAACGCGTCTGGGTCCATCCCTGCCTCACGAAAAACTACCCGCCCCTGTCGATCGAAGATCAGGAGAGTCGGCAGCGCCGTCACTTCCAGAAAATGGTCAAGCCCTTGCGCGTAGACCACGGGAATTTTCCATTGTTCCTGTTTGACAAAACTTGCCACGCCGCCGCGTTCTTCATCCACGTTCACAGCCAGAAACGACACATCCGGTTCATTGTGAAATGTCTGGACAACCCGCTCGAGAACCTTCCCTTCCAGGCGGCAAGGCCCGCACCAGGTTGCCCAGAAATCCATCACCACGACTTTGCCGCGAAAGTCCGCCAATCGGAAGGGAGAGCCGTCCAGCCGTTCCAGCACAAACAGGATGGGGTCATGAACACCGGCATTGGGTTGTGCGGAGGTCTTGAAGCGAAGCTGAAGATCATGGCTCAGCTCGTCGTAACGAGCGAGAATTAAATCCCCCAATCCCTTTTCAGAATGGTAATGGGCCACGTAAGCGCTGCCAAGTTTTTTCCGCAACTCATTGCGATGCGCAAGGTCAGAGGTTATTTCAGGGAAGGCAAAGGCAGTGGCGAAATAATCCAGGGCGCGCCTGGTATCGCCCTTTTTAACCGAGAGATCACCCAGCCGTTCGGCCACTTGCGAAGTAGGATAAGCGGCAAAACTCTTTTCGTAGTCGGCGAATGCCTTTTCGTCTTGCCCCGATTTGGCGTACACTTTTCCTCGCATCAAGTAACCTGAAGCAAGCATTAATGCCGCGGTCCCATTCCCTTGGTCCGCTGAAGCCTCGGCGGAGGGCTTCGGGTCTTTGGGCATTTTCTCCGCGTAATCGATGAATCGCGTGGCGCAAAGCGCTGCCTGGGCGAGGCTTGCGGCGTTGCCTTCGCGCTCGAGTAAATCCACAAGCGTGGAGAGCAGGCCGGGATCGTCCGGATGCGTTTCGAGCAATTTCTCCGCGTAAATGGCGGCCGTATGAGGGTCGTTGGCCTCAAGGGCTTGCTTGAAAATCGTTCGCAGTACCTGTTCGCGGCGCTGGCTCTGAGGAAACCGAATAAGGAAATTTTCCAAATTCTTGATGAGGACCTGCGGGTCGCTCCGAGCTGAATTCACGGCCTGACCCAGCGCCTCGGTTTCATCTTCCGCCGGCGCTGCGGTTGGGGGCAACTGCGCTGCGGCCGGGGCGCCCTCCGCAACCGGCGCAGGCTGTGTTTTCTGCCCACCGGTATTGGCGGGCGCGACATTGGGAGCCGGCGGGTTTTGGACATTTTGACTGCCCGCAAAACCCAGCATGGCTCCGACGCACGTTATACCCCAAAAGGTTATACCGACTTTGAGGGTACACAATTTAAATGATGGTTGAACGAATCTTGCCACGTCTTTTGCTCCGTGCACCGATTTTTTAAACCCCACGTAGCGTCGAATTACAGACCGTCATCTGCACCAAAACAGCGCGCGCAGTGTGGCCGGCCACTGCCTCAAAATTCAACCCTAAAGACAAGTTGCCGTGCGGTCAAGTGCGAAGTTCTGCAGGTTCAATATAGTGTAATCACAGGCGGCTGCCGAAGCCAGCCGTCAGCTCTCTGTCTCCTACTCTCTACGGACTGATATAATACGTTGGCCACGCAGGAGGAGCGAAATGTCATCCAAACTCCGCGCAATTTTTTTTGACGCGGGCAACACTTTGGTATATCCGCGGTGTGAGGAGCTCGCCGGGGACCTGGCGGCGCACGGATTTCCGGCCACCGTGGAAGATTTTTTTGCGGCTGAACGCGCCGGAAAATCCAAACTCGACGAGTGGCTGTGGCCACAGATTCGCAAGGGCGAGGTGCCGCGGACCATCGATCAATATTACTGGGGCGAATATCTGCACGCCTTGATGGACAGGATTGGCGCGCCAGAAGACGCTCGAGGCGCACTGATGCTTCGCGTGGCCAACGGCTTCAGAGATATCAAACTCTGGTCGCGCGTGCTTCCTGAAACTCCAGCCTATCTCGAAAATCTGCGCGGTCGGGGATACTTTCTCGGAGTCATTTCGAACTCCATTGGGACGATAGAAGAACAACTCGGCCGCGTCGATCTCCTCCGATACTTCCACACGGTGCTCGACTCCGCCATCGTCGGAATTGAAAAACCTCATCCGGAAATCTTTCGCCAGGCAAACGAGCGCGCCGGCGCCGCGCCCTCCGAAACCATCTTCATCGGGGACACTCATTCAACCGACGTCGGTGGCGCGCAACTCGCAGGCATCCACGGCGTGCTCATTGACCGTGTCGGCGCATACGCGAAAATCCAGTCGCAGCGAATTACCTCGCTGCCCGAGCTGGACAAGATTCTGGAAGAGTTCTCAAACTCTGCAGTGCGATAGCTGATTGTGGCTTGTTCCCATCATCATGGCCTGATTGCGGAAAGTACACTCGAAAACCGGGCGAGGCAAAGCGCAATGCGCGTTGACACAGTTGCGCGTGTTGGTTATATTGACGATGAGGCGCCGGTGGAGCTGCCCGCCTAACTGAACGGCCATCGGATCCGGTAAACCATTCCGCTTATTTTCCGCTGAGGATCGAAATCGAAGGCGAATGAACGTTCCTATTTCGCTCACCCTACTCCGGATTTTCTTTGTGCCTTTGCTGGTGGTGTTATTACTCACCAAGGGGCACAACCTGGACCTGTGGGCGGTGGCCGTATTCCTGCTGGCGGCGTGTACAGATTTCCTGGATGGGTACCTGGCGCGCAAACGCGGGCAAATTACCACGCTGGGAATTCTGCTCGATCCCATGGCTGACAAGCTTCTTACCTGCTCCGCATTTATTTCTCTGGTAGATCTCGGCCTCGTGCCCGCCTGGATGGTGGTGATTATCGTGGGCAGGGAACTTGCTGTTTCCGGTCTCCGCGCTTCCGCATCCGCCGAAGGGTTTGCGCTTGAAGCTTCAGAGCTCGGCAAAACGAAAATGGTTCTTCAGGTGGTGGCGATCACCGTGATCGTGCTGGAGCGGCACTACACGGTGATTGGTGATTTCCATTCGGGCGTCGTTCTGCTCTGGCTGGTAATGCTCTTTGCCCTGGCGAGTGCTGCGCAATACTTCTGGAGTTTCTGGAAGAAGCTGAGCGCGGACGCCAGGCAACGCGGGCCGCGCGCCGTGATTTTCCGGGTGGGTGAGGACGTTCAGGAAAAAAAGGAGCCGCAGGAAAGGGATGTTGCCGCTCACTGAAGCTCAGCAGAAAAATCTGCTTCGTCTGGCCAGGGGCGCTCTAGAGTCGGGTGTCCGCAACCAACGGCTGGAGGAGATGGTCACGCCCTCTGATGTACCCGATGGCCGTTGCGGCGTGTTCGTAAGTTTGCACCACGGGGAGCGCCTGCGTGGTTGCATCGGGCACATCGAGGCGCTGCATCCCCTTGCCCACACTGTTCGCGAATGTGCCTTTGCCGCTGGCCTGCGCGATCCGCGCTTTCACCCCGTGACTCCGGATGAGTTGGCCGAATTGCGCATCGAAATTTCCGTGCTATCGCCGTTTTTTGTTGTCACTCCCGAGCAGGTGGAAGTGGGCGTGCATGGTTTGCTCATTTCACGCGGAGCTCAACGCGGTTTGCTGCTGCCCCAAGTGGCTGTCCATTGGAAGTGGGAC
>DASYXZ010000239.1:0-6404 GCA_035934315.1 Terriglobia bacterium
TGATACAATAGAAAATTTTAACGGCAAGACAGGGACGGGCTACAAGTTCGCGGAGTATTCGGCGATGGCGCTGCTTGAGTGTATCACCCGGGCAATGGCGGATTTTCACCTGCCCAAAGCCTGGCGGCAGTTGATGTTGAACGGGATGAAAAAAGATTTTTCATGGGGCGCCTCGGCAAAGCAGTATGGGAAGATATATGAGACTTTGCGCCGGGAAAAAGTTCGCGTCCAATCCGCGCCCGCCGCATCAAATTAACGGGAACTTTTGAAATTATTTTGGAGGAATGAAAAAATGTCGGGGCCAAACACATTGGAATTCAGCGATCAGAATTTCGACCAGGAAGTCTTGAAATCAGACAAGCCCGTGCTGGTGGATTTTTGGGCAACCTGGTGCGCGCCGTGCCGCATGATCGCCCCGGCCGTTGAGGCCATCGCTGACGAATATCTTCATCGCGCCAAAGTCGGCAAGCTTAACGTTGACGAAAATATGTCGGTAACCGGCCGGTACAATATCCGTGGTATCCCCACCTTGCTGCTCTTTAAGAATGGGCAGATCCAGGAGCAAGTGGTGGGCGCCACGTCCAAGGAAGCCCTCACCAAACTTCTCGATAAACATCTGTAGAGCTCCATGTTGTGCTCGCCGGAAGGGCGTCACATAACCTGTCAAAAAAATCAGTGTTAAGGTTAGAATGGTGCGCCGAAATTTGCAGTCGCGCCCGGTGCCGGAAATTCGCATGTCAAAAAACATCGTCGTCGTAGGCGTTCAGTGGGGTGATGAGGGCAAGGGCAAAGTGGTGGACGCTCTGGCCGAACGTTTCGATATTGTGGCGCGCTATCAGGGGGGTGCTAATGCCGGCCACACGGTGGTGGTGGGCGACAAAAAATTCGTTCTCCAACTTCTGCCCAGCGGGATTTTGCGGCCCGGGAAAGTTGCGGTGATTGGCAACGGCGTGGTGGTGGATCCTGAGGCGCTCTTCAAAGAACTCGAAACGATTGAGAAAGCGGGGGTGGAAGTTGGCGCTCGATTGCGCATTAGCGATCGCGCCCATTTGATTCTCCCTTACCATCGCACGCATGAAGTAGCGGCCGAGCTGGCCCGCGGGGTGGGGAAGATTGGAACGACGCAGCATGGAATCGGACCTTCCTATGAGGACAAGGCGGGCCGGCGCGGCCTGCGCGCCTGTGACTTGCGCGACCCTGAAATTTTCCGGCGGAAATGCACCAACGTCCTCGAGGAAAAAAATCGGCTGGCCCGGGCGGTGTTTGGCAGCGGAATGCTGGATGGGCCGGATGTAGTCAAGAATTATTTTGACACCGCACGCCGCATGGTTCCTTATCTGACCGACGTTTCCTCCTTCCTAAATAGTGAAATGGATGCCGGCAAACGCGTGCTCTTCGAAGGCGCGCAAGGGACTCTCCTCGATCTCGACCATGGGACCTATCCTTTTGTGACTTCGTCCAGCGCCGCGGCCGGCGGAGCTGCAACGGGCACGGGCGTGGGACCCACAAGATTGGGCTCTGTAGTCGGCGTTTCAAAAGCCTATGCCACGCGCGTGGGAAGCGGGCCGTTTCCCACCGAGGCGGCCGAGTCGGAAGGCGTGGAACTCCGTGATCGAGGTGGAGAGTATGGCGCCGTCACTGGACGTCCGCGGCGCTGCGGGTGGTTTGATGTCCCGGCGGCCCGCTACAGCGCCCGCGTGAATGGTCTGAGCGCGCTCATCATCACCAAACTCGACATTCTTGATCAGTTGGCGGAAATTCCAGTGGGCGTGGAGTACGAGATCGATGGAAAGCAAATAGCTGATTTCCCCGCTGAAATTGAAGTTCTCGAACGGGTGAAGGTTCGATATCAGGTCATGCCCGGATGGCAGCAATCAACTTTCGGAATGCAGGATTTGGCCATGCTTCCGCAAAAAGCTCGGGATTATTTGACGTTCCTCTCGGACCAGGTTGGAGTCGGAATTGCCATGGTTTCAACCGGGCCCGCGCGCGATCAGACGATTTGGTTGGAAAGTCAGTTGTCCGTCGTCAGTAGCCAGTAACCATTGGAGCGCTGCTGTTCCACATTGCGACAAGACGCTTTGGGAGCGTTGGGCCGCTGACGACTGGCAACTGACTGCGGACGCTTTTAAAATGCTCACCTTCGAGCAAGCGCTCTCGATAGTTAAAGAGAAATTGGGTGAGGCAAAACGGACTCCTGCGACAGAGGTCTTGCCGCTCGAGCAGGTTCGCGGCCGCATCCTTGCTGAGGATATTTGCGCCGACCGTGACTACCCGCCCTTTCATCGCGCCACGCGTGACGGTTACGCTTTGCGCGTTTCGGATTTGGGCTCGCTGCCCACAATCCTCGAACGCGTGGGGGAGGTCCGGGCCGGCGAGCATTACGCGGGGGAATTGCGGCCCTCCCAATGTATTGAAATTATGACTGGCGCGCCGTTGCCCGACGGCGCGGATGCGGTGGCGATGATCGAACACGTCAGCGTTCGCGGCAACCAAGTGGAAGTTCACCGCGCTGTAAGTGCCTTCGAAAATATCGTACGGCAGGGAAGTGAAGCAGCTTCGGGAACCAGGGTTCTGGCGCGCGGCCGGCGATTGCATCCGGCTGAGATAGGGTTACTTGCTTCCGTAGGCCAGGCGCGGGTAAAAGTTTTTGTCGAGCCGCGCGTGGCCATTCTGCCGACCGGAGACGAAGTAGTGCCTGTTGACCGGCAGCCCGAATGGTTTCAAATCCGCAACAGCAATGCCGTGGCGCTCGCCGCGCAGGTGGCGGCAGCCGGCGGTGTGCCGCGCATCGCCGGCATCGCGCCAGACTTGAAGGAGCCGTTGAAACGGCTGGTTGAAAATGGATTGGAAGCAGATTTGTTACTGATGAGCGGCGGCGTTTCCATGGGTAAGTATGATCTTGTCGCCCAGGCCCTGAAGGATCTTGGGGCGGAAATCCATATCCAGGGTGTTGCCCTCCGCCCGGGAAAGCCGTTGCTGTTCGGAAGCGTTCGCGGAAAGTATTTTTTCGGTTTGCCCGGTAATCCGGTTTCAACTTTTGTGACCTTCGAACTTTTCGTGCGCCCGGCAATCGCCCAGTTGGGAGGCGCGGAATTTGAGTGTACCGGTTTTCTCCGCGCCCGATTGGGGAAACCGCTCAAGCAGAATCACGGCCTGACTTCTTTTATGCCCGCCCGCGTCCTGAGGGAGGGCGCTGATCCGGTGGTCAACCTGATTGGCTGGCAGGGCTCTGGCGATCTGGTTGGCGTTGCGGCGGCCAATTGTTTTCTGGTGGTTCATCCTGAGCAAACGGCAATTGCGGCGGGTGAATGGGTGGACGTCATGCCCAAGGGATGGAATTAGAGAAGAATTAAAAATTATAAATTAAGGAAAAATAGAAGAATGCGATTTGGCGCTCCGATCCTTAATTTATAATTCTTAAGCCATCATTTTGATTGCCCCGATGACCAGAAAATTTTCACATTTCGACAATTCCGGCCGTGTCCGCATGGTGGATGTTTCAGACAAGGCGAAAACCGTCCGGCGCGCGGTGGCCAGCATCCTGGTGAACATGAATGCGCGCACTCTGCGGAAGATTCGGACAAATCCGAAAGGGGACGCGCTTGAGATTGCGCGCGTGGCGGGCATTGCCGCAGCCAAACGCACGGCGGAACTGATCCCTCTTTGTCATCCCCTCTTGTTGAGTCATATTGATGTAAAGGCCGAGTTGTGCAAAAATGGGGTTCTGATTACATCGACCGTCCGCTCCACCGGACCGACGGGTGTGGAGATGGAAGCTTTAACGGCTGCCGCCATCGCGGCGCTGACGGTGTATGATATGTGCAAGGCTCTGGATCGGGGAATTGAGATCACCCAACTTCGACTTCTGGAGAAGAGCGGCGGCAAGACCGGAACGTATCGCGCACCCCATTCGCGACCGCGCCGCACGGCCTGAAATTTTGGGGAAGGCCCTCGAACCATGCCAGCAGCTCTAAAAATTCTAATCGTCGATGATAACCCCACCGTATTGAAACTGTTGTGCCGAAGCCTGGAGAAGTGTGGAGAGCTGGTGACAGCCACCGACGGCGCGGACGCACTGATGAAGGCGATTGAAATTAAACCGGACCTGATTATCTCCGATTACGCCATGCCGATGATGGACGGTCGAGCCCTGTTTGAAAAACTTCGCGCCCGCAAGGAGACCCAATCCATTCCTTTTGTTTTCCTTGCCTCGCAAAAAGATATTGACCAGCGTCTGCGCATGGTGGTGGACGGCGTGGAAGATTATTTTGTCAAGCCGTTTTTCGTGCGCGAACTGTCGCAACAAGCCCGCCGCATCACGTCGAGGCTTCTGCAGGCGCAATTGGAAAAGGATGGTGCGCGCGGAGGCACTGTCTCCGGACGGCTGAGCGAAATGAATCTGCTCGATTGGATGACCTCGCTCGAGCAAGGCCGGAAGACTTGCGCGCTCGTGTTGCGCGCCGGCAGCGATGAGTGCACTATTTATTTTAACGAAGGCCAGGTGAGCCACGCTGTCTATGGCGATTTAAAAGGTAACGATGCGGTCTTTAAAGTTTTGAAATGGACCGAGGGCGATTGGAGGCTTGATTTTTCAAAGATCCCCGACGAGCGGACCACCACCATGTCCACGCAGGGATTGATGATGGAGGGATTGCGCCTGCTCGACGAGGCCAACCGCGACGCCGTCTGATTTCCCCGGCGGCGTTATGAACGCGCGCCGAAAATGAAAGTTGAAATGTCCCCGTCCGGCTCCGCAGCACTCCTTCACCCAACTTTTTAATGGACCATCAACTCTGCGGAAAAATTATGGTTTTGAGTGACGCTGCCGCCCGCGGCAAGCGCGAGGACCTCTCCGGGCCTGCGGTGCGTGTGGCGCTTGAAGCGCAAGGCTGGAAAGTATCCGCTTGCGAGATTTTGCCTGATGAGGTCGATCAGATTCGGCGGCGACTCGAGGACTGGACGGACGGCGCTGATTGTGACGCTGTATTCACCACCGGCGGCACCGGTCTCGGGCCGCGCGACGTAACGCCAGAAGCCACTCGGGCCGTGATTGAACGCGAGATCCCGGGACTGGCCGAGTTGATGCGCGCTGAAGGAGTGAAAAAAAACAGGCGGGCGGCCCTCTCCCGCGGAGTGGCCGGCGCGCGCAAGGGAAAACTTATTGTCAATCTTCCCGGCAGCGTGCGCGGCGCCACCGAGTCATTGGAAAGTATTTTGGAACTTCTTCCTCACGCCATCGATTTGTTGCAAGGCCGCACCGGGCACCCTGAATAGGAAATGTCGGGGAAATTATTTAGCGCGTTTTCTCTATTGCGCCGCGCGTGGATCCGGTTATATTAAAGGTATGAAAACTGCGGTATCCATCCCTGATGAGGTTTATAAAGTGGCAGAGCGCCTGGCTCGCCGCAGCAAAAAGTCTCGCAGCCGGTTGTTCAGCGATGCGCTTCGGGAGTATGTAGCCCGCCATGCGCCCGATGAAGTGACTGAGGCGATGAATAGGGCGGTCGCGGCCACGGGCCCGGCCGGGGATCCTTTTGTTGCCTCAGCAGCCCGCAGCATCCTGGAGCGAATCGAGTGGTAGTCTCGCAGGGTGAAATCTGGTGGGCGGAACTTCCTCCCCCCGCCGGTTCGGGACCGGGTTTTCGAAGACCGGTCGTGATCGTGCAGAGTGACGCACTGAATCGGAGTCGCGGGGCCACCGTAGTCTGCGTTCCACTCACCAGTAATCTAAAATGGGCTGTCGCTCCAGGCAATGTCCATCTCTCTGCGCGTCTTACCGGTCTGCCAAAGGATTCGGTGGCCAACGTCTCCCTGATCGTGAGTATCGACAAAAATCTACCGACCTCATTTGTGGGCAAGCTGCCGCGGTCAAAACTGGAACTGATTATTTCTGGGAGCGACACTGTTCTCGGCAAATAGTCCGGAGGTGTGTGGATTCCAGTATACCTGCAACCACGATGGGTTTGGTGGATTGAGTGCAAATAAGCTTTCTATCAGCGCACTATTCTTGACTTGTGCTAGGATTTCACCCGACGAAAGGAGAATGAAAGCGCCATGCTAAATCTTTACGGTCCCATCCTTATCTTTTTCGTAATTGCCGCCGCCTTCCCCCTGGTGACTCTCTGGATTGCCCGGTTCGTTCGTCCCAGGCCTCCTCAGAGCGCCGAAAAACTCATGCCTTATGAGTGCGGCATCACGCCGGAATCCGACGCTCGTGGCCGATACACCGTGCGCTTTTATATTATCGCCATCCTTTATGTGATCTTCGACGTTGAAACAATTTTCCTCTTTCCCTGGGCGGTCCAATTCCAGGCGTTGGGCCTGTTCGGGTTTTTCGAAATGCTGGTGTTCCTTGGCATCCTGATTGCCGGTTACTTCTGGATTTGGAAACGCGGCGCGCT
>DASYXZ010000046.1:0-12782 GCA_035934315.1 Terriglobia bacterium
TCATCATGCCCCAGATGGGGGAAAGCGTAGCGGAAGGGACGGTTGTGAAGTGGTTGAAGAAGGTGGGCGAGCGCGTGGAACGCGATGAGCCCCTTTTTGAAATCTCCACGGACAAAGTGGATGCGGAAATTCCTTCGCCCACCGCCGGCGTTCTCACCAAAATCCTGGTGAAAGAAAATGAGACGGTGGAAGTGAATACTGTGGTGGCGGAAATTGATGGCGAGAGCGCCGGTGCCGTGCCGCCAAAAGAGAAACCGAAATCTGCCGCTCCCAAACCCGCGCCAGCCGGGCCAATCGCCACAGCGCCTGCTCCGGCGCCAGCCGCGCTCCCGGCCTCAACCAAGCCACGACCGCAGGCCGCGCCGCGCGAGAGCATAACCGCGCCCGCCGACCAGCACGCGGGAGGAACAATTCGGTCGTCGCCATTGGTCCGTCGCATAGCCAGCGAGCATCACGTGGACCTCGCGCGCGTTCCCGGCACCGGTCTTGGGGGGCGGGTCAGCAAGAAGGATATTCTGGGTTACCTTGCGCAGTCACCGGAGGCAACCGGTGGCGCGCCCTCATTGGGCGCGACGAGCGGCGGCAAGTCCGCGGCCGCGCAAAAGACGGCTGCTCCGCCCATAGTATTTTCCGGCCCCACTGAAGTTGTGGCCATGACGCCCATGCGCCGGCTAATCGCCGAGCATATGGTGGCGAGCAAAAATACTTCCGCGCACGTGGCTACGGTGTTTGAAGTTGAATTGACCAGAGTGTTCGAGCTGCGCGCGCAACACGGCGCGGAATTCGAAAAGCGCAACGGATTGAAGCTGACCTACACTCCTTTTTTCGTCCGCGCCACCGTGGAAGCCATCAGAGAGTCTCCCATCCTCAACTCATCAGTCGAGGGGACCAATGTGGTCTACAAGCGTGACGTGAACATCGGCGTGGCCGTGGCGCTCGAAACTGGTTTGATCGTTCCGGTGATTAAACGCGCCGACGAGAAAAACTTTCTCGGCATTGCCCGCGCCGTTCAGGACCTGGCGGAACGCGCGCGCGCGAAGAAGCTGAGCGTGGAGGACGTACAAGGCGGAACGTTTACCATCACCAACCCGGGCATTTTCGGCAGCCTGTTCGGCACGCCGATTATCAACCAGCCGCAGGTGGCCATTCTTGGAGTGGGCGCGATTGAGAAGCGCCCGGTGGTCCGCCATGACGCCATCGCCGTCCGGCCCATGGTTTATCTCACGCTTTCGTTTGATCACCGGATTATCGACGGCGCGGTGGCCGACCAATTCATGAGGCGCGTGAAAACTTATTTGGAGAATTGGGACGAGCCGATTATTTAGCCCATCAGAGTTGTTTGCCGGCCCTGCGCCCGTTCGTGATTGGCCGGACGTCCAGAGTCAGATTCTCTCCAGCGCCGGTGAAAATCATGGTTTGGTTTGGTGGGCATCCTGAAGAACAGTACGAAGCGATTTGTGAACCTTCAAATCGCCGTTATAACTGACCATCCCCAGTTTCCTGAACCTATTCATAAAAAGACTCACTCTTGACCGTGTCGTGCCCACCATTTCGCACAGGATTTGCTGGCTCAACTTTGGAACCACATGCCCCGTATCACTTTTCCGGCCAAAGTGCGCGATGGCCAGGAGAATCCGCGCCAGTCGTTTCTCGCTGGAATTGAAAAGGCAATCCACCAATTCGTCTTCGTATCGGATGACGCGGGAAACCAGACCCTTCACGAAAAACTCTGAAAACTCAGGCCGCGCTTGCAGCAGTCTGGGCATTGCTTGTTTTTCGAACGCAATCAGAGAGCAGGGCGTGATAGCCGAGGCCGTCGCCTTGTAAAGATGCCCACTGGCCAGACATCCCACGCCGAAGAATTCGCCCTGACTAAAAATGGCGAGGACCGCGCTCTTTCCCTGATCCGACCGCACCGAGAACTTTACTTTGCCTTTCCCCACATAGTAAAGAGCGCGGGCGCGATGTCCCTGCATGAAAATATTTTCATTGGGCCGATAATTCTCAAGTTTTATCTCTGAGCTGACCGGGCTTACAAGGGTTTCCGGATCAAAAGTCTCCGCCCTTTTCTTCGGCATGATTCGGTTCTCCTTTGCCCTTTCTCTACGCTCGCGGAGATGATTCTCCGGCGACTTGAGGAATTTAACAATTTCAAAATGGGCTTGTCTGTGCAATATCGCTCACTCCAGCCACTATTTTTCTGATGCACAGACCCTCCTATTTCAACACTCAGTCCCCCGTACTCAAGTTAATTGCCATGATTTCAAGCGTTTAAGGATTTCGACACTGAGTCTGCTGACCAGGGCCTGGGGAGGCCACGAAGGCGAGAACTCCACATAAACTCCGTGGCCTCTATGTAAGAAACTTTTCTTGGGGTTGAGGCCAGCGGGAGCACCAGGTTTTAGGGCTTGGCGTTACAGCATCAGTTCGCGGCGGATGGACCGGGCAAAATCGTCCGCACCATCGATGGGTTGAATTTGAACCCCGCCGTCTTCCAAGATTCGCTGCGAAAGGTTTGCCACGCGGTCGCGGGTTGCGGCCCTCGCCTCAACCACAGCCGTCAGCGCGGTGGCTTCCTTGAGGCGGACACGGTCAAAAGTGTAAACCAGAACTTTGGCCAATTTGGCGTCCGCGTCGCGCTTCAGGGAGAGGGCGTGAATGAAATGGGTATGACCGATGCGTTCGCCGCCGACCTGGAGCGGCTTGTATCCATAGTCAAAAGTGAACGTGTCGCCGGGGTCGGTCCAACGAGCGGCGGGGATGAGTTTTTCCACGCGTTCCCAAACGCCCGCGAGTGACAGCGCAGCGGTAAGCTTCTGCTTTACCCGCAATCGAGTGTCTTCCGGTGGCGCGCCGGCGGCGCGCTCGCCCACGAAGCGAGCAAAAAGATCCGCCAACTCCCTCTGCGGGTCGGCCAGCAAACAGGTGCGCGGCTCCGCCACCTGGATGAGATTTGAAAATGTCCTCTGCATATATTGGATGTACCGGTCGAGATCATCGCCCGACTCGTCGATTCGCTTTTCGAAATCCGGCTGAAGCGCGCGCAGGAATTTCAGGTCGGCCTGGGGATGGAAGCGCTTGATGCGCCGCAGGTCATCCGTAAACAAGCATCCCAGATATTTTTCCCGGGGGCTGTGGAGGAAGAGGCCGATGTTTACATGCTCGCCCCGCACCAGGCTGGGGATGTACTGCACGAGGTACAGCGCGCACTTTTTTAATTTACTGTCGTCAGCCATTAGATTTCAACGCCCATCTTGGATTTCACTTCCAATTGGCGAATGGCCTTAACCCACTATTCTTCGCATCAATGATGGCCTGCCTCACCAGCCTTCGCCGCTCATAGAGCTGAGTGGCGAGACCAATGAGTTGCGCCGGATCCCCGCCACACCATTCAGCGGGAATATCTTTGACGCAATTCAGGACTTCTTCCGCTTTTAAGTTTTCGACGGCCGAAAGGTAAGGCTCAAAAGAATTGAGCCCTTTAACTTCTTCATAAACCAAACGCCGCGGATACAAACTGCGGATGGGACTGTCGGGAAAATTCCATTCCCCGTCGTTAAAACAGAAGCCGTGATCGATGAGCCATGCCGAATAGATGGAGCGTTCGGGGCCGGCGGGCCGGGTGAATATCAACTGGCGGCCATTGCAGTTGCAAGTCCATTTATCAAACACAAACGCGCCAGGAAAAGTGGAGGCGAAATCACGAACTCTGCGCAGGAGGCTGTCGGGGAGAAAATCGACCACGAGAGTCTTACCGGGAACGCCGGGAAAGCTGGAGCCAAATTGCAGGCCGGCGGCGCAAGGTTCCCGGCGAGTCCCGAGTTCCATGGCAAGCTGCGGATTGCCTTCAATGAGTTCTGGCGTAACTTCCACGATGGCCGGTTTGGGCACCGGCAGGCCGATGAGCAGGGCGAGGCGGGCGGCCAGCATTTCATTGGTCAGAATCCGCACGTGCTGGGGATTGTTCTGAAACTTGACGATGTAGTACCCACCGTCATGGCCCCGCAACAAGTGCGGCTGTGACGCGCCTCGCATGCGCCGGATGAATTCGACGCTACGAACAGTGGGAACAGTTTGTGGTTCGCCCCGGTAAGAAAGTGATTTTTTGCCGCTGACGTTGTCGGCTCGCGGATTCACTTTGGGCTGCGGAATGGATGACATCGATTTTTCGCCATCAAAACCCGAGCTCGGATTGGAAACCATTCCGCAGCCGGAGTTCACGCCCCCGTTAATAATCAGAGGGTTGCGCACATCTTATTTCATCTGCGATGCAAAAGAAATGGTCGTTTTCGCAAGGGGCGCGGGGCTTTGGGATTGGGAATGTTTATATCGCAAGCCAGGTCTTCGCAAATATAAGGTGACAAGGCAGGATCTAATTTTTCGAAACCGTTTCGGGGGCTCTGAAGGCAATCGTCCATGTGCCAGGATTGCCGACTAACCGTCAAGTGTTTGCACGCTGCGGAGGGTAGCTTCCTAGTGGGCGACGATACATTCCTGACTCCTCCAACCGGCGATCGGGTGCTTGCTGTCGAGAGCCTTCGATATCTTAACCCAGCGTTTTCGCGGTCGTGCTAAGATATTTCGGCATGCAGCAGACCTCCCCAATCATTATTGGGAAAACGGTTACGCATTATCGCATCGTGGAGAAGCTTGGGGGCGGCGGAATGGGTGTCGTTTACAAGGCTGAGGACACCAAGCTGCGCCGCTTCGTCGCGCTCAAGTTCCTGCCGGAGCAACTCTCAGAGGACCATAACGCTTTGGAGCGCTTCCAGCGGGAAGCGCAGTCTGCTTCCGCCCTCAATCACCCCAATATCTGCACTATTTACGACATTGACGAAGACGCAGGCCGGCCATTTATAGCCATGGAACTGCTGGAAGGGCAAACGCTCAAACACCGCATCGGGGCGAAGCCTTTCCAGACCGACGAACTCCTCGAACTGGCCATTCAGATTGCCGACGCACTGGACGCGGCGCACTCGAAGGGCATTGTCCATCGCGACATCAAGCCGGCGAATATTTTTATCACCGCGCGCGGAACGCCGAAGATTCTGGATTTCGGACTGGCGAAATTAACCCAGCCTCCGGCCTCGAGCCCCGGCGGCCCTTCCGCCGACGCCGACATGGCCGCAACCGCCGGGCCGACAATGGGCGTGGACGCTCACCTTACCAGTCCGGGCGTGGCGATGGGGACGGTCGCCTACATGTCTCCGGAGCAGGCGCGGGGCGAGAATCTTGATGCGCGGACCGACTTGTTCAGCCTCGGCGTGGTGATTTACGAGATGGCTACGGGGCGAATGCCTTTTCATGGAAACACTTCGGCGGCGATCTTTGGCGCGATTCTGCACGAATCTCCGGAACCGGCGTTGCGCTTGAATCCGGAGATGCCTGCCAAGTTGGAAGAGATCATCAACAAGCTTTTGGAGAAAGAGAGGGACTTGCGTTACCAGGTCGCCTCCGAGCTTCGCGGCGATTTGAAGCGTCTAAAACGCGACACGGGCTCCGGCCGATCCTCTACGGTGGTGACCGTCACCTCCACGCCGGCGATGGCGCCGCAACAGCAGACGAGCGGCGCGATGGCGGCGCAATCGGACAGCTCGGACTCGCAGGTGGTGGCCGCGCTGGCGATGAGGCACAAAAAAAGCTTGGTAGCCGCGGCCGGGGCGGCGGTCATGGTGATTGCAGCGCTCACCTACTTCTTCCGTCCCACGCTGCCGCCGCCTACTGTTTCCGGGTTCACCCAGCTCACCCATGACGGGTTCCCGAAATTTCTTGCCGGCACGGACGGTTTGCGGCTTTACCTGCAGGAACGAGCCCCCGGAGAAACCTTTCCCATTTCTCAGGTTTCGACCGCGGGAGGGAACATATCCCCCATCCCCGGCCCTTCGGCTGAAATGAGCCTTCTTAGCATCTCCCCTGACGCGGCTGACCTTCTGGTGGCCAATAATCCGGGAACGACCTTCCTTGGTCCCCTTTGGGCCTATCCGGTCCTCGGAGGCTCTCCGCGGCGACTTGCTGACTTGCAGGGCAGCGATGGGGCGTGGTCACCCGACGGAAAGATGCTGGTCTTTATAAACGGCAACGGTCTTTACCTTGCCGGCGCCGATGGATCAGGCTCCAGAAAACTCGCCACGATCGCGGGCCGGACGTTTGGGCCTGCCTGGTCGCCGGCCGGGAGGGAGATTCGCTTTACCGTCAGGGCTCCGCAAGGGCCGGGCAACACACTTTGGCAGATATCCAACGACGGCACGAACCTGCACCAACTCCTTCCGAGCTGGAACAAGGGGGGCGGCGAATGTTGCGGCATGTGGACGCCGGATGGGAAATACTACGTTTTTCAGGCGACGCAGGCTGGCCAGAATCAGGTCCCGCAGCTCTGGTCGGTGCGTGAGGCGGGAAGTTTGCTGCACAAAGTTAGCCAGGATCCAGTCGAACTGACCTCCGGGACAACCGCCTACTTCAGACCGCTGCCGGGAAAAGACGGGAAGAAGCTTTACGCTGTGGCTGGCTATCGCCGCGCAGAACTCGATCGGTATGACGGCAAAACCAAAACATTCGCCCCTTACCTTGATGGTATCTCCGCCGGTGATGTGGCTTTCTCAAAAGACGGCCAGTGGGTAGCCTACGTTTCTTATCCTGACTGGACCTTGTGGCGGAGCAAGGCGGATGGAAGCGACAAGCTCCAACTCAGCTTCGCGCCGCTTCAGGCCGTATTGCCTCGCTGGTCGCCGGATGGAAAGCAGATAGTTTTTTATGCGGTTCAGCGAGAGAAGCCAATGCGCATTTACATGGTCACAGCCGATAGCGGCGCCCCAAGCGAACTGATGCCCGCGCCCAACGACCCAGCGCCTCAGGGTGATCCTGTCTGGTCCCCGGATGGGGATGAGATTGCCTTCGGAGGAAATCCCGCTTACCATCCCCTGATCCCCATTCGAATTCTTGACCTGAAGTCGCACAAGGTCTCGACACTCCCCGGTTCGGATGATGTCTTCTCACCGCGGTGGTCGCCCGATGGCCGCTACATGGCTGCCCTGCCCTATAATTCCCTGGGCTTGAGGCTCTATGATTTCAAGACGCGGAAGTGGTCTGTCCTGACGAGTTCGTTCGTTGGATATCCGTCCTTCTCGCACGACGGCCAACACATTTACTTCCTCCAAGGCAGCTTGGTAGAGCGGATTCGCGTTCCTGATGGAAAAGTTGAGCAAGTGGCCAGCCTGAAGGGCTTCCAGTTGACGGGCTACTTTGGCCTGTGGCTCGGCCTTTCGCCGGACGATGCGCCTCTGCTGCTGAAGAATACCGGCACCGAGGATATCGTATCCATGGATTGGACTGCGCCGTAGCGCCCAACGCCCCACTCTTTCGAAATTTTTTTCACCGCATGAAATTCCGGCTTTAGGCGCGTTAGCCCTGGAGAGTCTGAGTCCACTCACTTGGATACGCGAAGAGCGCTGGGACGCGATGTGGTCCCTAATTATTTTTGAGCCTGCACTCCGCGTCTTCCCCACTCACCTTTTCTGCTTCGCAGCCGGGCGAGATTATTCTTGACGGAGAGAGAACTCGCGCTAGAATTGCGTGCCGCGCGCCACCACTTCCATCTGCACGCCAGCGAAAAGGCGGCCAAACATTTCGGAGGCATCGAACACCATGAAATCTTCCAGTCAAGGCTCGACTACGCGTCGTGAATTCATAAAAACCACCGGCAAACTGGCCGCGGCTTCGGCTCTGGCCAATGTCGCCATTCCCGCCGTTCACGCTGCCGGCAGCGACCTGATCCAGGTAGCTCTGGTCGGCTGTGGCGGACGGGGCGGCGGCGCGGCAGCGAACGCGCTATCCGTCAAGCGCGGTCCTATCAAGCTGGTCGCCATGGCGGACCTGTTCCCGGAGCGGCTGGGGATAGACCTGAACAGGTTGAAGCAGAAGTTCGCCAGCCAGGTGGACGTGCCGCCGGATCGCCAGTTCCTCGGCTTTGACGCTAATCAGCGAGCGATGGATTGTTTGAAGCCGGGTGATATCGTTATTCTCACCACCCCACCTGCATTTCGCTGGGTGCATTTTACCTACGCCATTGAGAAGGGACTGAATGTATTCATGGAGAAGCCGGTGACCGTTGACGGCCCCACCAGCAAACGGATGTTCAAACTTGCGCAAGCTGCCTCAGACAAAAACCTGAAGGTAGGGGTGGGATTGATGTCGCGTCACAGCCGGGCGCTCCAGGAACTGGCTAATCGTGTCCATGACGGCGAGATCGGACAAATCGTCCTCCAACGCGGTTACCGGATGGCCGGGCCCGGCGGATACTTCCTCTCGTTGCCCAAACCTGCCGGGATCAGCGACCTGCTCTATCAGGTGAAGCGCTTCCACAGCTTCATCTGGGCCAGCGGCGGCTGCTACAACGACTTTTATATCCACATCATCGATCATCTTGCGTGGATGAAAAACGAGTGGCCGGTGAAGGCGCAGGCGCTGGGCGGCCGCCATTATCGCGTGAGTCCCGAGGGAATCACTTATGTGGATCAGAACTTCGATACCTATTCGGTGGAATACACGTACTCCGATGGCACGAAATTTTATTTGGATGGGCGCTGCATGAAAGGATGCCAGGAGATCTATTCGAGCCACCTGCACGGCACCAAAGGAATGGGGATTGCGAGTAAGCACGGTGATTGCGGGGCACCATCCAGCCTATATAAGAGTTCGATGCCTACGCCTGCCGACCTGATTTGGGAATCCAAGGTGAACCCCGACGAACAAGATCCATATCAAAACGAATGGAATGATTTGATGGATGCTATTCGGGACGACAAGCCCTACAACGAGGTTAAGCGCGGGATTGAAGCCAGCCTGGTGTCGAGCATGGGCCGCATGGCCGCCCACACTGGACGGGAAATCACGTTTGATGAGATGCTGAACTGTGAACACGAAATGGCGCCGGACGTGGACAAGTTCACCATGGATTCCCCGGCTCCACTGATCGCCGATGCCAACGGCAGATATCCTGTGCCCCAGCCGGGCATAGTGACCATGCGCGAATACTAACAGGCTGAAGAAAAATGTCATTCAGAGGAGCCGAAGGCGACGAAGAATCTCGCAGCAGCTTTGTTTTCAGTGCGAGATTCCTCGCTTCGCTCGGAATGACAGTTCGTGGAGACATTTTTCATCAGCCTGCTAGAGCAGCTGGACTGTTGTTGCACTTTTCAACCGTCGGCAGCGCCGCATTACAGGCCAGATCGGCGGCCTTGTGCCGCTGACCTTCTCTCATCTGCGATTACCCGCTATCAAAACCGCGGTGTTTACCCACTGCCGCGACAATCATGCGACACAGTCCTGAATTGACGCACTACGCGGCTTCTCGGAGCGTGTCGGTAGCGGCAAGGCATGGACTTCCGCCATCCGACTTGCGTATCCTCGTGCATAAAAATATTTAGTTCAGCCATTAACGCCAGTAACCACAATAACATTTTAATTTGATATGTTGGAATGTGGATGGAATGTATAAATTTGCGACTTGCGGCACCCAACCTGGCTCACTTGACTCGTAGCGGACAGAAGATGAACCTATTGAGGGAATGGAATGAAGTCGGAGAACGAATTGCAAATCCCAGCCATGAAGCTGCGCAAAGTACGCTCTCGAGGAACTAAGCCAAGATGTCCTTTAGAATCAGCATGGTTCTTTGGAAAAAGATCAAAGCCAGCATGTTTATGATAACACAGGCTTTATCTTGTGAAATGATTCAAACTATTGATAATAAAGGATATTCTGGGATCGGGTCAGAACTTCTGGTTGAATGAAGCAGATGGGGGAAGGTAATTCTTGCTGTGAGGCGCGCTGCGACCTGGCGCAAGTGTTGAAATAAACTTTGTTAGTAATATCATACTTATTAAATCACATCTAATAATAACGCGACATCAAAACAAGGGGCGCTCCGCCTGGACTCCGGTCCAATTCTTTGCAGTGGCAAGACGGCGGCAGCTTCACGGCCGCCTTCCAAAGCGCCTGCGGCGCTCACGCGAAATGCGGGCGAACTCGCCCGCCGTATACTGCGACAGTGCCACCTACCGCCTTGCGGCGTCGGCACAGGGCAATGGTAAAACATTATGCGGGACAGGACACTAACGCCGTCGTGACTTCTTCTTGCCCGCCTTCTTTTTCTTCCCTGCTTTTTTGGCGGGCTTGCGCGATTTGGCTTTTTTTGTGGCGTGTTTTTTTCCGGCCTTTTTCGCCTTCGCCTTTTTAGCGGGCTGGCGCGCGGGCGCGGCGCGCTTGGTTGCGGCTGCGGGAGCGGGCGGAGGAACAACCGGCGGGGGAAGAATGATGGAAGGGGGCCTGGTTATCCCAGCCTCATAAGAGACTTCCTCCTCAAGTTCCTCGCTTTCTTCGCCCACGCTTTCCTCTTCTTCCTCCCGGTAGTCGGAAGAGAGATCGTCTCCAAAGTCCTCCAGTTCATCGCCCGGCTCATGCTCTTTATCAAACGCCATGAATTCCTCCTTGTTGAGTCCTGTGACTCATACCAAGATAGATACCGTTACGAAAGCTCAAAGTAACCCCACATTGGAACCGCAAACTCCCAAGCGGGCAGATTTATACCACTGAACTCATTATGTCAAGCGTAATGATGGATTAACCCGGAAGGGGCTTAGCGTGCCCCTCTAACCGCCAGGGAAGCGGATTCCTCCGTAGGTTGTGAATGGTTTTTGGCCTGAGAATTCTTACTGGCAGAAGTTTTCTTTTTGGCGACGGCCCTGCGAGTTGGCTTTTTTCGGAGCCGGGTTCGTCGTGAGGCGGAGCCGCCTCCCCAACCTCCCCTGTAGACCAGCAAGGTTCTTCCCACAAACAGCTTCGGGGACTTCATGTGATTCCAACGCCGGATCTGGTAGGAGGTAACATCGAAGCGGTCGGCAATAAGCTCCAGCGTATCGCCGCGTCGAACGCGGTAGCGAAACGCTCGGAGCGGACCGCGCTCATGCACTCGTTGCAAAGACGATTCGCTTCCGGCGGCGAGGGGCAGCACCAGCCGGGAGCCCTCGTCGAGCGTGGCGTCCCGGTCGATTCCATTGGCGCGGGCAAGCGCCACCGTGGAGATTCGATATTTTTGAGCGATGGAAGCAACCGTATCGCTCCCTTCCACCTTGTACAATCGCCACCAAACGCGTTTGTCAGGGGGAATGGAAGCCACGGCATTCTGGAAAACATCACCCGTGCCAGCGGGCAAGTTCAGGGTGAAGGAGTCGTTGGCCGGCGTCGTCCACCGCTGAAGCGACGGGTTCAAACGAATCAAATCATCCACAGGGTGATCGATGAGTTCGGCAATCAGGCGGAGGTCGGTGGGCTCATTCACCACCACCTGGTCAGTCAGCAAGGGAGGGTCAGGCTCAACATCAAAGCCGTAGGCTTTGGGATCCTTGGCGATCAAAGCTGTGGCCAGAAATATGGGGACGTAGTTCTCGGTCTCTCGGGGCAGAGCGTGGAGCCGGCGCAAGGCCCAGAAATCCGCGTAGCCCGTTTTCTCAATAGCTCTTTGCACCGTCATGGGGCCGCTATCGTAAGCCGCCATCACCAGGTACCAGTCTCCAAAAGTTTGGTAGAGGTCCTTCAGATGGCGGGCCGCAGCCAGAGTGGATTTCATCGGGTCTTCGCGCTCGTCCACCCAACGATCGCGTCTGAGCCCGTAGAGCGCGCCCGTTCCCGGCATGAATTGCCAAATCCCCTTGGCGCCCGTCCGTGAAACTGCAAGGGGATTAAACGCGCTTTCCCCAGCCGCCAGATAGACGAGTTCATCAGGAAGGCCTTCCTTGCGCAGCGCCTCAGTGAAAATTGGCCGATACATGCCCAGGCGTTTGAGAATCGTCTGGATAAATCCCCGGCCCCGGCCCTGAAAATAAGTCAGGACGCCGTCAACCAGATCGTTTGATACGAGCGGCAAGTCAGAGTGAACTGATTTAAGTTCCTGCTGGGCGCGTTCCTTCACGTGCGGGTCAACGGGAAAAGTGAGGTGGGCAAATGCTTCGATAGCGGCCGGCTCCTCTTTGTGTCCGGCCGGGGTGTTCTCGTTTTCGAGGGATGCAACCTCCAGGGCGTGGATGTTCTCAACCAGTTTATCGAATTCATTGTTCAAGCGCTCGTCCGCGCTCACGTCCAGCTTTGATTCGAGCAGCACGCTCACGGCCTGGTCAAACTTGCTCCTGGCTTTATCAAAGTTGCCGGCCCGATAATCGTCCATACCGGAGGCATAAATGGCTTCAGCCTGCTGGATGAGCGCGGCCACCGCGTCAGGAACGATAGTCTTGATGGTTTGCGGAGGGAGCTCAGGTTGCGCAACGGGCAACGACGCAGGAGGGGCCAGAGCAGCCACAGCGGGATGGGTGACAGGTTTGGGCGTTTGCGTTGTGGTACACGCGCCTAACGCCACAACAACCGCCAGACAGAAGAGTGGTTTCAGCCTCCCCAATGCAGTCCCCCTACCTAGCTGTGTGATGTTTTCTGGCGCGTGCCGGTTGCCGTCTGGCCGCGCATCTGTAAATTCTATTCTTATTAATAACCGGGGTCAACCCGAAATTTGGAAACCCGGCAACCGCGCAAGGCAGCCTTGCCCGCTATGGGGCCACTTAACCATCGCATAAGTCAGTCCCAGACTTTAAGCGCCACATCCCGGCTCTGGTATGATGTTTGTTCAGGCTTTGCGTGCCAACGAACTTGTGGAATGCTGGAGATTGAGACGGTGAACGCTCTCTTGATATCGACTTACGAATTGGGACGCCAGCCCTTTGGCCTGGCGTCGCCTGCCGCG
>DASYXZ010000286.1:0-20855 GCA_035934315.1 Terriglobia bacterium
TCCAAGCCATGCCCGCTTAAGTTCCTGAACAATTTCAAGGTCGATTGATGGGCCGGCCGCACTGCGGTCCAGCCTGCGACCAGAAGTCCTCATCACGCAGGCAGCGACAATCGGATCATCGCCAGAAGACCAACTCGTCCGAAACTAATCACCTTCGCAGAAAGTTGCGGGGGGCCTTTCAGAGGACTTGGAGGCGCGGGTCGGAATCGAACCGACGCGTAAAGGTTTTGCAGGGCGCACCCCGAATCAGCGCTTTGTCTTTGAGTCACCATCACTTCACTGTATCCACGCCTCTGGCGTGGGAGTGGCTTCGTGGTACTGAAGCCGGTTTTCGGTCACGTACTTCTCCAGGTTTGTGATTGCTTTTCGTTTGTGCTCCGGCGTTGGGTGCGCGTATCTCAGGACCATGTTGAGTTTCGCGTGTCCCAGGATTCCGGCCAACGTCGGTAAGTCCATCCCTGATTGTACGGCCCTCGTCGCGAACGTGTGGCGAAGATCGTAAAGCCGGAAAGCCAAGCCAATGCGCTTTACGGTTCGGTGGTGAGTGTTAGAAACGTTTCCCATGGGGCGCGTCCGGTCTCGCTTGCTTGGAAACACGTAAACTTCGGTGCCCAATTTCTCAAGTCTTCCCGCAAGCAGTTTCCTTGCTTCCGAATTGAGAGGGACGTTTCGCCTGGCTGCCCGCGTTTTGCCAAACGGGATATGCAGGTAGCCTTCGAATAAATGCACGTCCTCCCGCCGAAGCCGGTACGCTTCGTCGGGGCGAACGCCAGTATTCAGCATGAGCTGGGCAATCTCCCGCAAACGCAGAGTTGCTGCGGCCAAATAACGCGCTTCCTCGCCGTAGGACACGACTCGCATTTGCTCGTTATCCTCGCGTAGAAAGCGAACGCCTTTGACCGGGTTCTCGCTCACTAATTTGTGTTTGACTGCCAGATTGAAGGTCTGCCGCAAGGCGTCAAGCTCGCGGTTAACTGTGGCTGGCTTGAGCTGCCGATTGGTTGTTCGGCTCACGGACGCGGCGCGGCGTGATTTGTAGTTTTCCACTTCTCCAGCATTGATGTCCTTCAAATCCTTTCCCGCAAAGAATCGGATTAAGGGCTTGGCGCTGGTCGAGTGGCGTCTGTAGGGTCTGGGGTTGGTTTGGTGTGTGTTCTTATACCAGGGGAGAAAAACTTGCTCAACGAACAAGCGGAAATCAGTTGGCAACGTTGGCTCTTCACGGGGTTTCAACGTTCGAATCCCGCGCGCTACGTCAGCCTTGCACATTGCTTCCATGATCTGAGCTTGCCGCCTGTCTTTCTGGTGCGTAGACTCCTTCACTCGCTGGCCCTTGTACCAGAAGTCGAAAGAGTAGTTTCCCGAACGGTCACGATACACGGACATGCTCACTCCTTTTAGTGGCCTGTCCGCGCACTTCAATCCTGCAACGCTGCAACCAAGCGATAACATCGGCCTGATCGTACCGCACAAGCCGTCCAATTCGCAAGTAAGGCATTCCTTGCTTTCGATATCGCCACTGTGCGAGCGTCGCTGTGGGGATTCCGGTGAGTTCCGAAACCTCACACGGATTCAGCAATTTTTCGCTCATGTGAAGCACCTGCCGCTTGTCCGGCCTTGCCCGCATACGCTTTCGCCAACGCGGAGTATCCCGGAGTCGTCGTGATAGACATGTTGAAAAGGTTGATTGTACGAAAGCACCTGCACATCGGGAGAGCCGCAGTCCGGGCAAACGTCATGCCCCTGGCCTCTCGTTTCCCGCTCTTCTTCAAAGCTGAAGCGGTACAAGCTGCCATATGTGCGGATGAAACGGCGTCCCCGAGTTGCTCTCAGGAACCATTCGACGGCTTCGGGTATGTCTACAAAATCAGCCAGCTTGGTAATGTATTTCAGTAATTCCGGGATGGTTCGCCGATTGGCGCGGCTGATCCACGTGATTCGACCGCGTTTGAGCGTCACCCGGAACCATACGGCGTCAAGCTCAGCCTTCCCGATGTAATGTCCGTCAAAGATGACATTGAGGTGAGGATGCCAAGTTCTCGTCTCCCGATTAAAAGTGATTTCGAGCACTGCAATCGCGCCGCGAACGTTCGCCCAAAGTTTTGAATGCCGCAACCTTTCAAAAGCTGAGAACAAATCGGTAATGGCCCGCCCTAACATTTCAAGTTGGCAATTCTCAACTGTCAGGACTAAGTAGCGCGGGTCGCGGAGGGCTTTTAATACTGCGCCAAACTTATGCACTGCTTTGGTTGACCGTGCTCTCATCTCATACGGGCAAAGCCTGTTTTTACATGAGTAATCGGGACGCGCCCACTTGTGGCCGTTCGCGCACACGCATTGGATAAACCAACGGTGGCACTGCTCCACTTGGGCGGCCATGCGCTGGAAAGATGAGCCTTTAATCTTGCGCAACGAAATGACCAGAAGATCGCTCAATCGTTTGCATTCCGCCATGCGGGAATTTTTGATGCGGGCTACGGCGCGCGCTTTTGGGCATGAAAGCTCGTGGCGGCGCTTAGCCCGTGGTCTAGGTCGTTCAACTGGGATGCCGACTTGTTTCCTTGGTATCAAGTGAAGTTGCTCGCCTCCCGGCTCGCCCCCTCCCCCCGCCCTCCCCGCTGCTGCGGGGAGGGAGCGCGTTTTAATCCCGTCCGGCGGTGCGGCGCGCCGGATTCATCCTGGGTGGCCCGGAGCCTCCGCCGTTTCGGTCGCGGGGCGCTCGCCAGCGTTGCCCGCACTGTGCGCCGTAGCTCCGGGCCAGACTCAAGACCTGTTCACCTCAATTTCAAAGTTCGCACGCGGGCTCCCCTTCGTTGTGGGCTTCAGCCCGGTGCATTCCAAGTGAATCAAATCGCCTACGCGCAAACATTCGAGCCCCGCTGCCTGTAACGCCATTCGGATTCCGGTAAGGTTCCCGATTGAGACTTGATTGAATTCGCCACCGCCAATCACTACCGGTTCAACCAGCTCCAGCACGGAGCATCGCCCGTTTTCGGAATCGAATAGGCGGATGACCTTGCCCGCGACTTTTCGGCCTGGCTTCCAGAAATCAGCCGCCAGGAAAGTGCTGTCCGCATCTTCTGAGCGTCCCTGAAATTTCATAATCACCTCTTTACATTTCGCTTCGCATCGCTGCGACACATTCACCATAACAGGCGCGCAAGTGCTCAAACTTTTGAGCGGGTGCGAACCCGCTTAGAATGCGGCTGCGAGAGGATTCGGCGCAGTTTCAAACTGAGCGAAAATTGAGCAGGGGTGCGGCCTAAGTTGTTTGCAGAGAGTCCGTTGTTGGGTAGTGGAAAATCACGTTGAGCGCTTGTGAATCACTTCTGTCAATTAGTAATTCTTTGTGGGTTTCGGTGCCGGAATATTGTGGTACTTGCGGAGACGGTCAAGCGCGCAGCGGAAGGCTTGTTTGTTCACTCTTAGTCGTACTAACTGCACGTCTGTGCATTTTGATTGGAAGCGCTTCCTTAGTCCGCTATTGGTAAAATTGCGGAGATTCTCAGGGCCGATGAGTTCATCAAGACGCTGGTCGCGTACTGAGAGAGGCTTGCGGCCGGGGACGGTAATCACGCCAAGTATTTTATCTTTCGCCTGCTGCATGAGCGCGATCATCCGCTCTATCTTCGGCGGTGTTTCCCGGTCGTACTCCTGCTGAAGCCGCACAAACTCTGCGGGATTTTCACCTGATGGAAGTTGGGAGACATCGAAAATCCCATTGGCGTAATATGCGCTCAAACCTTTCGAGGCAGTGAGGTCCAAGTTCACGATGGCACGCAATTCCTTGGTTGCGCCGTCGCCGATGTCTAGCAGACAGTGCTGGACCCGGTTTCGGAGCGCCACTACATGCCCGATGTATTGTGGCCTGCCCTCAGCGAAACATTTCAGTTGGCGCTTGGCGTCTTTTATCAGCCGTTCTAGGCCTGCGAGAAGCGTTCCCTTCGACAGCGTGGCAACGTGATTCATTCGGCGCTCTTCCCAAGGGCTATTCCAGACCGCGCTTTCTTGGAATCTGTGTCCGATTCCTAGATATCCGACCGTGATTGCCTCCCAAAAGCGCGGAGTAGTTTCAAAAGCTCGCGCACAATCCGCGCCTGAATTTCTGTGTCGGCGCTTCGCTCTTCGGCAAGCTCGCGGAATTTGGCTTCCATTTGGTCCTCGTACAACCGCAGGGCTTCGAGAGCCCGCTCGCAAGCCCGGTCATTCTTGGGGATCGGGCTAGGTCCAGAGTTTCCTTGCTCCGCCAATTCTGCCGCGAATTGTGCTCGCTCTTTCGAGCCGAGCTTAATCACGTTCCCATTGATCTGAATTGCTCCTTTGTGGAATAGGTCATGCAGAACTTTGGGTTTGCCCGCTGGTAGTGTGACTGTCTCTGTCGGCTCACCATCTGGAACAAAGTCAGCCGGAAACACGCGAATCTGCGCCCTGTCGAATTCTTCCCAAATCTCCTCGGCTATGGTTCGCGGGCTGGCGTGATCCCGGCGGGCTGTTTCGCGCCGTTCCTTCTGCTTAATCAGTTCTACTCCCCTGATCTCCTTGTAAAGAACATCAACCTGGGAATAAAGCTCTCGCCGCAGGGCTTCGCGCGTTTCAGGGTCGGTGATTCCTAGCAGTTCCAGTGTCGCGTCG
Source organism: Terriglobia bacterium (assembly GCA_035934315.1). Taxonomy (GTDB): domain Bacteria; phylum Acidobacteriota; class Terriglobia; order UBA7540; family UBA7540; genus DASYXZ01. The sequence continues at coordinate 4,633 of DASYXZ010000286.1, forward strand.
TCCAGCCGCTGACGGTCTGCCAACTCAAATTCTTCCAGCAGCGGCTTTGCGAGTCTTTTCCGCATGGCGTCCAGAGCCGCTCTGACGTTGGCCGCGACGTCAGGCGCGATTCCCCGGACATCCGGCACAAGCATCATGTTGACGTCCACAACTTCAGTGTCCAGGCTGCCCTCTCGCCCAACAGGGCGCCCAAATAGGAATTTCGAAAGGGCAACGACCGTGGAATTGAGTGCTCCGGCTAGCACCTCAGCATCAACTTCCTGGTTTAGAAATAAGTCGTACATGCGGCAATTCGTAACAAGTCTGTTTTCGTTCATCGGGACAATATGCCGATACTGGTGGGACTTCGGCCATAGGACAGGGCTTCGACGGTCAACTGTTACGTCATACCAGGGCCGATTCCTTGCCCTGGCCGAACACGTGGCGCTCTGGTCAAAACCCTCGCGCTCGCCCCACTTGATGTACTTTAGCACGTGAGTCCCTTTGAGCTTTTCGGGTGGGTCGGATACCAGAAGGATTTTCTTAGAGAGCTTGGCCGGGTCAATTTCGATAGAGTCAATCTCCATTAGGCTGTGGACTTCCGGCTCCAAATATTCAGCCTCGATCAAATGGCGGGAATGGTCGCCCGATTCGACAATGCGAACTTTTTTTGTATCGGCAATGCCGATGCCCCATTTGTTTTTGAACCGCCTTGCGATTGACGGACTGCCGGGCGGATGTCCCTCGCTGCACTTCTGGATTTCTTGGTCCGTCACGTCGCGCACAAAAAAGAAATCATCGGCGCCCGAAGTTACGCCTCGGCGAATTTCCGCGACTTGGCCGAGCGGCACAAGCCGTGGGCCGCAACGGTCAAGCAGGGTGAAGAAAATATCCGGCGCTCGGAGATAGATGCCCCACTTCCCCCCGAAGTACTTTCCCTCGAAGGGATGTGAACTCAATCCGCGAGACTCCTGGCGGCCTGAATCCGCCGCCACACCTGCAACGCCGCCGGTACACCCCCCTTTCCATAGTTCGTGCTGATTCACAACCCGAATTCGCCAGCGGTCATCAAGCAGATTCTCTGCCTGGCGCTCCACAAAGTCCCGCATCATGCGGGCCGCGTTCAGCGGGTCGGAATCGAAACTCTCCAGGATTTCTTTGAGTGGCTTTTTCAGTTGCACAAAACGGACCGCGTTAGTTGCTCGCTTCGCCGGATCGAACTCACGGCGCATAAGGGAGGCAACCGTTGTCACTCTTGCTCCGGTAAACCACGGCTCACAGTTCGATTCGAAGAGAGCCAGAATCTCGAAGTGCCGCAAGAGCCATTCCTGTAAGTGAAAGCCATATTCAGTATCGAGCCATGCACTGGAAGTTAGGAAACCGTAATATCCGCCTTCTTTGAGAAAGCTCGTAGCGTGCGGCCAAAAGTAACAGTGAATGTCAGAGCGTCCCGAGAGATCGCAATCGGGAAATTCGCGCTCTATCAGCTTGCTCAGAATTTCCTTGTAAGCCTTGGGTAGCTCTTCCTGCCGCACATAAGGCGGATTCCCGACAACGGCGTCAACCTCCCCAAGTTCGAGGGGAACCATCTGCTTTCCTTTCCCATGTACAGACATGGGAACGTGAAATATCGCCTCACCTCGTTTCACCTTGAAAAAATCGTTCCGTGCGACAAGCGGATAGTTCCGCTCATCGATCAAATCGCGCGTGGCAAGATTGATCGTGGAAAGATGCGCTGCGTAAGCGGAAAGATCGATGCCTTTGATTTGCTGCAAAAGATCAACATGAGATAGGTTTCCGCCGGAGAGTGACCGCTTTAGGGTGTAGGCCCTAACCAGGAAGGTGCCTCCGCCGCAAGCGGGGTCAAGCACCGTGGCCGCTGCGTTGCGGATGGTGAAAGCGTTGATGAGGTCAACAATCTCGCTTCGCGTGTAATGCTGGCCGTATCGGTGCCGCTCTTCGGGACTAATCAGGCGTTCGAATATGTGACCGATGATGTCGTATTCGATTCTGCCAAAATCAAAACCCTCGACTTCGCGGAGAAGCTCCCGCCAGCTTGAAACCAGAGAATCTTCGAGGAACGGCAAGGTGTCTCCGAAATCGCCATCGAACACCGTTTCATAATCGTGGGATACTCGCTTGGCCTCATCGAAAGCTGCAAGCAACACTCGTTGCAGCTCGCCCGCAGTTTTGACGGACTCCGAAACTCGAATCTTCCGAAGTGAAGGGAAGCGGCGGCGGAGGGCTTGCTGGAAAACGATCTTATTCACCAGGACGTAGCAACTGAATTTGGCCGCTCGCTCCAGGTTATCGCGCAAGATTTCCGGGTCGGTCGAAATCAGCCAGCCTTGTGCGTCGCGCATCCAGACATCGAGGTCTCGGGCAAACCGTTTCTCTTTGCCATATCGTGCGGTCACGGCATTGCGAGTCTGGAGGATCGGAAGCTCCAACGCAGACTCCAGCACCCTGATAAATTTCTCGTCAAGCGGCTTCGAACGAATCGGCTCTGTGCCCGCAATGATGCGGGCGTAGCGGCCTAAGAACTGAGTCAAGAATCCGCGGATCTCGGTTTGGACGCCTGGGTCTAAGAGTTCTTCACTCCGCGTAATTGAGGTGACGTTAAAGTGTTCCAGGTCGCGTTCCGCAATCGGCTTTCCGGCCTCGAAGGTTTTCCAGAGGACAAAACGGTTTACGTTCCAGGTGAAGAAATGTTCGACGCCTTTGGCATTGGCTTTCTCAAAGGCGTCATCCACAAGCGGGGCCGCATAGGGGCTTTGGCCGTCGGGCCGGTCCGGGAGTTTTATCTCGCCTGTGAGGGCTGGCCGATTCTGGCGGTCATAAAGCGTAACGTCCCGGCGCTTTCTTCCTTGCCCTGTTCCTTGCTCGACTTTCGCTTCAGTGAAGGGCAGGGCAGGATTCTGGGCAATGATGGCCTGAATCGTCTTGCAGACATCCGCCGCGAAAGTCCACTCGTTAATTTCCGCCATAAATCAAAGGTCTTGCAAAACCCTTTGGCGGAATGTTACATCATGTGAGATGCTGCACAAAGAGATTAGTCTATAAAAGTGAAATATGGCCGCACAATTTGAATTCTCTAATGATGTGGTGGAGATGGCCTGGCAAAGAGCCAGGGGCAGATGTGAGTGTCGGCGAAAGTCGTGTGGAGGCCGAAGGTATTGCGGGAAGCAGCTTTCCTGGGCGAATCGCGGAAGGGGAAGTGGACGCGGCGCGTGGGAAGCCCATCATATCAATTCCAATCTACCGGGCTGGTTATCTAATTGTGAGATTCTGTGCTGGGACTGTCACACTGGCACTCGCACTTTTGGCGTGCGGAGGATTCACTAATCTCAGCCAAGACCGAATGGTGGCATGGGCAATTGTCCGACCAGCGGGTGATAGCCACTGCTCAGCTTCTTCCTGAGTGGCACACTCTTTGACGCAGAGCAAGTCCCGATCTGGCCCGGTCCACACCCCGACAAAACAAACCTCTCGGCCAATGAATCTGAAGGGACCTCGGCGAAGTCCATTGCTTCCCAAAAACCAAATGTCCCGCCAGCCGTAACGTTCCATGAGCCACTCAGTCAGCATTACAAGTTCACTTCCTGGTTGACAATCAAGCGCGTAAGAGCGCGTACTTCCGTGGCGATTTCTTCGCCCGATAGCTTGGATTCGAGGCGAAGCCGGACTGATTCTCTAAGCGCGGCAGTGAATTCGGAATCCCAATAGTCCTCATCTGAAATTCGGTCGTCGGCCTCCAGCTCTAGAAGGTATGTAGAAACCTCTGAAATTCCTTGCTGAATTAGAGTGGCCTTGCGTGCCTGGCGCTGCACTTCGGCCTGTCGTTGTTCGATCTCCTGGCGGGCCTCGGTGATCGTCGGTTCCAGGGCGTCTCTGGCGTCTGCTTCGGAAACTTCCAACGGAAGCTCTGCGAGTATTTCGGCGCACTCTCGACGAACGCGCGCCTTCTCCAGTTCGGTGCTGCTCCAAGGGAGTTGGCTGATCGCCCAGTTCAGCATCCTGGCGTCAAGCAAACGTTTTTCGACCGCCTGTTGAATTGGCCTAACAGCTTCTTCCGCTGCGGCGCGAAGTTCAACGTCCTTCGCCTCATTGGGCAGAGCCGCCAGCGCCTTGCGGATTGCCTCTGATGCCTGTGCCTTGTCGGAGTCGGTGGCAAAGGCAGGAAGACGCCGGAGGGCTAACTGCGCGGCGCTCTCCTGTCTCTTGTTAGCTTCTCGAGCTGCTGCAATCGGCTCCACGAGGGCCGCAAGGCCGCGCTCTAGAATTGCGGGCATTTGGGGCTCGTCCTGGGGTATCCGCTCGTTGACCTCGGCTTCGAGGGCGTCCAGAATTTCCTTGGTCTGGGCCGCTGAAAGTCCCTTGCCCAGCTTCGCGTACAAAGCCTCTGTCTCAGCGAATTGCATCCATCGCAACCGGAACGCGGCCAATTCCTGCTCCGCCTGCCACTTTGCGTGTTGCTCATCCTCTTCGTGCTGCTGGCGTAGCCACTCCCAGTCTTGCTCATTCTCAAGCCGCTCGCGCTGCAATTCGAGCTCGGCTTGCCGCCGTGCGATTTCTTGCTGCCGGGCGCGGGCTTCGGCCTCACGCTTCTCGGCTTCCTGCTGCTCTTCGCGCACTAGCTTGGCTAACTCCCTTTTGGCTCGGACTTCCTGCGCTTCCAAGGTAAGTTCCTCAAGCCGCTCGCGGCGGTTCTGCAACACTGGCGACGCCTGCCGCACTGGCCGGGGCCGGGCCTCTCGCTGGTTCTTCACACCCTCGATGCTGTCAGCGGTCACCCGAAGGTGTCCGCCTGGGGTGCGGAATCCTTCGAGCGTGCCATCTTTAACCATTCGCCTGAGTGTGGGTATCGAAATGCCAAGAAGCGTTGCCGCATCGCTCGCGCTATAAGATTCCAGAAGTGGCGGATTTTTGGCGTCATTTTTCACGATTTTGCTTGCTGATTTATTATGATTTTTTCCGCTTCGACACCGGGCTGATATCGGGACTTTTTTCGATTTTTCGCGGTTTCTTTCGGGATGTTGTGCAGCGCTCATTTCCTTGCAACTGCGCAAGGTCAACGGCGCCGGTCCGTGCCGCGAGCCCTGCGCCGCCGCCAGATTTCCGCTGCGAATTGTTGCCGCTTCTCCTTGGGCGTTAGGTGAATGATCTCGCCGCCGGCGTCGTGCGCACCTCGGGTGTGCTGTACGGCGGCCTCGGTGTACTGGGCCAGCGTGTAAGCTCCGGGGTTAAATTGATGCGTGCGGACACCCACTCCGGCCCGCGCCATCGCGAGCCCGAGCCGTGTATTACACCTCTTGCAAAGGTAACGAAGATTTTCCGGCGAGCCATTCGATTCGTCGCCATCGATATGGTCAATCACAACGAACCGAGTCGAACCGCATAGGGCACACCTCGCCGGTCCCGGCGGGCGGCACTCAGGATGTTGCGCCCGGTATCGTTTGGCTCGATCGCTTATCGTCGCCGGGGATTTACGCCAGCGCGCGCCACATTGCGGCGGCGCGGCAATTCTTCCCCCTCTTCCTGCTTCCCTTCCTCTTCGGAAGCGGAAAGGTCGGCGATCTCGTCCAAACGGGACTGCAAGTCTTCATTTTCCTGTTCGAGTTCTTCGATTTTGTCGAGCAATTCACTGCGAGTTGAGACAGCCATTTTCCTTCCTCCTTGTGGGTTTAATAGTCGAATGTGTCGGCCTTCGGCGTACTCTTCCAATGATTGGCCTTCGATCTCTTCCGCGCGGTCGGGATCGTCCAATACTTCGCGCGTGAAGCGGACCGCCTGATCCTTCCGGCGTTCGAGTTGCTGCCTGCTGAGTGTTTTCATTCGTAAGCGGCGCTGCCATCTGCGTCCGGCTCAGTTGGCCGCAGTCTCCTGCGTGGTACCTCTGCGTGGGACTGCTCCCAAAAATCACAGAGATTCCTGTAGATTTGCGGTGAAATTCAGGCGAGTCAAAGACTGGCGCTGATTGGGGATAACTCGTTGCAGGACTTGGAGGCGCGGGTCGGAATCGAACCGACGCGTAAAGGTTTTGCAGACCTCTCCCTTACCACTTGGGTACCGCGCCTTTGTCAGATTTCATTAATAAGTTCCCAGCCGTCAGTGAAAAATCCGGTGCCATTGATTCCCGCAAACTGACGGCTGAGAACTGCAATTTTTGGAGCGGGAAACGGGATTCGAACCCGCGACTTCGACCTTGGCAAGGTCGCACTCTACCACTGAGCTATTCCCGCTCGGGACTTTTCCGGTTAAAATTCACCCGCCTTTTACTTTCAAATTATAGGTACCGGGACAGGGCCGTGTCAAGCCGAAGCGGGCCGTCGCAGCGATTCCGCATCCGGTGGGGGAAGTATTTGAAATGGTGGGTGGAGAGGCGGGGTTTTGACTACGGACAGATTCGTCGGGTAGACTAGCGCCCGCCGGGATTCCAAAATAGGAACAAGAACAAGCATGTCCCCGTTATTGAATAACCGCGCGGCCGAATTTTTCGACACACAATTTCAGCGCCAAGCCGCTGCCGGGGATTATGCCCTTAATCCATTTGAGCGAGCGATCCTGCCTTTCCTTTTCGGCGATGTGCTTGACTTGGGATGCGGGCTCGGCAATCTGGCCATCGCCGCGGCAAGGGAAGGCTGCCGGGTGACGGCTCTGGATGCGAGCCCGACGGCTGTCGCAGATCTTGGGCGGCGAGCCGTGGAGCAGAACCTTGTGATAGCGGCGCGCGAGGCTGACCTGAGAAACTTCATGATTGAAGGCCGGTTTGATTGCGTCGTGGCCATTGGATTACTCATGTTCTTCAAAAAGGAAGCAGCGCGCCAAGGTCTCACCCGCATCAAGGAATTGGTTAAGCCCGGCGGCGTTGCCGCCGTGAATGTGCTGATTGAGGGTACAACGTTTCTCGGCATGTTTGATCCTGGCGAGTACTACCTGTTTTCTGAGAATGAGACGCAGAAATTTTTCGCAGGATGGGTGCAGGAATACTTGAAAATCGAATCCTTCGCGGCGCCGGGTGAGACCACAAAGCGCTTTTGCACTCTGGTCACTCGACGACCCGCAGGCTTCTGAGTCACTCTCGAATTTTCATTTGCATTCAGAATTGGACGGATGTAATTTATCCCTCAGGCGATAAAACAAAACTCTGAAAGGAGGTCCTGATGAGCACTCCGCGAATACCCAATCTGCGTGCTTTGCCAGTCGCGCTGTTTTTATCTTTCGCCATATTTTCAAGTAATCTTGCACTGCAAGCGAAAAATCCTCCCTCCGACGCATGTGAAATGTTGCCTGCCGGGCAACTGACCAAGGTGCTGGAACAACCCTTCGGCGCGCCGAAGAAGAGCACAGCTCCCGCGGCATTCCTAGACAGTCCCACGGGGACAGATTGCACATACCAAACGCGCAGCGGACGCTCCCGCACGGTCCTTTTCAGAATCTATGTGGAGTCGTCACCCGCCGCTGCCCAAAAGACATTCAAAAGATTAAGCGCGTATTACGGACCCAACAAGGCCGTCACCGGCAATTGGGATAGCGCCTATCTCGACGCAAGCCATGCCATCCACGTCCAAAAGGGCAATGTGCGCTATTACCTCAATCTCGATCCTACCGGGAGCGATAAGGCCAAAGCAGATAAACAATTGACAGACCTCGCCACTTCGATAGCAGGACAACTCTAAGCGGATTAGAAACCACGTAAACGCGGCGGGCGGTGCCATTCGCACTTTATTTTTTTGCGAAGGCTTTCAGTGGAGGCGTAGCAGCGCTCGGTGGCAACGCGAAAGCGTAGAGTGCGTCCTGCACGGCCATGACGACGTATTGTCTGCCATTTAATTCGTAAGTCATGGGACTATTTGCCACTCTGCCTCCGGCATTCAGGTGCCAAAGAGTTTTACCGGTGGCGGGATCGAGAGCCAAGATATTCTCCTGGTTATCCGCAGTCAAGAGGAGATGGCCCGCGGTGGTCATAATGCCCGCGATACCCTCACCGTTTCCGATCTCGTGGTTCCACGCGATTTTGCCGGTACGATAGTCGATGGCGCGGATAGTGGATTCGCTATAGACATTGGCATCGCGGCCCCCCCAACCTTCAGGCTTGCCCGTAGCGGTCAGGAAAAAGACGCTGAACACACGCCGCGCGCTGACATAGAAAAGTCCGGTTTGCGGATCAAAGCTGGGCGACATCCAATTGGTGGAACCGTCAGAGGCCGGCTCAACCAGCGTGCCATCAGGTTTGGGAGCGGAGTCTGGCTTCGCGATGGGCCGCCCGCGAGAATCAATGCCGGAAGCCCAGTTTGTATGGATGAATGGAGCGGTGACCAGGTGCTCGCCGGTGGCGCGGTCGAGCACGAAGAAAAATCCGTTGCGACTCGCTTGGGCCAATAGCTTTCGCTCCACGCCGTTAAATTCTGCGTTGAAGACTACGGGAGTTTCCACCGCGTCCCAATCATGCACGTCATGGGGCGAGGGCTGGAAATACCACACAAGTTTCCCAGTGTCCGGATTGAGCGCCACAATCGAACAGGAATAGAGGTTATCGCCCGGGCGCGCATCACCCGCGAGGACCGGATTGGGATTGCCGGTGCCCCAATAAAGCAAGTTGAGGTCGGGGTCGTAGGTCCCTGTCATCCAGGTCATCGCGCCGCCATGCAGGATGGCGTCCGAATCTTTGGGCCAGGTTTCGGAGCCCGCCTCGCCGGGCTGCGGCTCGGTAAACCACTTCCACTGAACTGCGCCCGTTTTCGGGTCAATCGATTCCAGGAATCCGGGAACATCAGTGACGTCGCCTGAGACGCCCACGATCACATGGTCGCGGATCACCAGCGGCGCCATGGTTGAAAAGTATCCGAGCTTCGGGTCGGCAAGCTCAATGATCCAGCGGACGCTGCCGTCCTTTGCGTCAAGGCACACCAGGTGCGCGTCAGGCGTGGTGAAGTAAAGCGAGTCTCCATACATCCCTACCCCGCGATGGCCGATATGGTCTCCCTCCGACGGCCGGTTGTAATGCCAGATGAAGCGGCCCGTGGTTCCATCAATCGCCCAAACATTGTCCGGCGTGGTGAAATACAAAATTCCACTTACTTCCAGCGGAGTTGACTTAATCGTGCCATTTGCCCGGTAGACCCACGCCAGCGTGAGCGAATTGATGTTTGCGGCATTGATCTGGTCCAACGCGCTATAGCGACGTCCGGAATATTCGCCATTGTACGTTGGCCAGGTATTTGTTGGGGGCGCGAGAAGCATGTCAGGAGCAAGCCCTTGAGCCCGGAGGCGCGGCGCCAGCACGGCTGCCCAGAGAGTGGCGAGCGCCAGTATGGCAAGTATGTTGCGGGTTGCGGAAAAACCCCGAAGCTTCGGTAAACAATTTGCGAAGTTCATAAACCAGGTTCTGGCGGGTTCAGTCATTTCAAGGTTTCCAAATAAGCGAAGAGATCGTGGAACTGTTTCTGCGTTAATTTATCCAGCAGCTTGCGATGCGCGCTGAGTGGATCGTGAACCTCAACACCCACCTGATCGCGTTGGAAAGACCGATACCAACCCGAAGAATCCCGCAGGGCCACGGTGAATTCATCAATGTGCTGGAGGCGGCCTTCCACGCGCTCACCCGATGGCAACGTTACGGTAACTGTGGAATCGGCGCCGCGCGGGTATAACATTCTCGTCTCGAGGCGCAAGGGAGGATACTTTTTCGCGACGCCCGCGAGATCGCTCGTGGGCGAGTGGCAGCCTTTGCACCCACCCGTTCCATTAAAGTAGGTCTTGCCGGCCTCCGCGTTGCCAGTGAGAAGTTTCGCCAGCGGATACTCCCTGGGAACGCGAGCGGACTGGAGCGCCTTGTGCGCGCTATCGTGAAGGAAGGCGGCAATCGCGGTTACCTGCTCGTTGCTCAGACGAAGCGGTGGCATCCCTTTATCCGGACGACCGTTGCGAATCACTTCTCCAATCAGATTCCCCCCCACGTCGTGGGCCACCACGGCAGAGCGGATCAGATCGGGACCGCGCGCCCCGGTGGCATCGGGTCCGTGGCAGAAAGCGCAGGACTGCTTGAATTCCTGCTGACCACGCGCAACCACCTCTGGCGGAGGAGACTGCGCCAGGGCCGCTGCGCCCGATGACGCCGCCAGAAATAAAAGCAATGGGAGAAGGGCGGCGGTCCTCATCCCGGACTTCTGGAGAGCAAGCCAAAGGTGAATTTTTCGTTTGCCGCCATTGCAATTTGGCGGTGCGACCCGACATTCAAAATAATAACTATTGATCATAGAAGCTTCATGAAAACCGAAATAATATCGCACATTGGCACATTTAAGGCCAGCGAATCAAAAAAAGTGTTTCAGGAATATCAAAGTTTCTAGGGTGGCGACTTGGTTTTAGCCGCTTGAAATATAGCGCCTCACCCCCAGTAGCAAATCGTGGAGTTGAGGCGCATGGCGATCGTAAATTTTTAGTCGGGACAGGAGCTGGTCCGGCGCTTCACCTGGCCTTTGGTTTCCGGACGGACGGGAGGGGCAAATGTAGGGCTTATTTCAGCTTCACTCGAAAGCTTCGCTTATCCTGGGTGATCTCGATTTTGCCTTCCCGTGCCAGCCAGCCGAGCGCGAAATTCAGGACCTCGCGCCCTCCGTTCAATTTCGTTTTCAATTGGGCCATGGTTTGCGGCCCCTCACTCGAGAGGGTCTGCCAGACAATCCCGGCGGCTTCGCCAACCTTGCTGTTGATTTCCATTTTAAATTTTCCTCCTGATAATTTGTATCGGTCGAAATCTAAGGCGCCCTGCTGTTTTGCCAGGTGCCGAAAAACCTGCGCTTGACTTGGCCTGAGAGGGATCTCCCGCGCAGGCAAAATTACTTTGGGGTATAACTTCTTGGTTATCCCAGGCGGATGCTACGAATAGTGCCCGAGGTCGATTTTGGGGAACACGCAAACAACAAGCAAGCTTTCCAGAAGCGGGAAGCACTTTCACCGAATCAAACAGTACCTGTACAGAGTATTTCGCCAGACCTGATTTGAGAAGGAAAAAGAATTTATGAAGCTGATAAATAGTTTTAACAGGTTGGGTTTTTAAGCGTGCGAAGCACAAGCCCCGAAGCATTGGGAGCCTTCCCTAACTTTTAGTGTTGCGCCTGCTTTGGAGGTACGACACCAGCTCAAAAATTCCGAAAACAATCAGACAAAACCAAAAATCCACGAGAGTGCCCAGATCGACCTGAAATCTTTGATGGCGCGCGGCAGGGGGCAGGTAAGGGTAGACGGCAAAATAGAGCCCATTGCCGAGAAGGATAATTACCAGCCAACGGATCCATTGTGAGGCATTTGCTGACATAAGTTTCTCCGCCGCTTATTGGCGAGGCAGGCCCGCCGCCACAGCATCCGGCCAACACAATATGATGAGCCCCGGTTTCAAAAGGGCATGAGGTTATAATATAAGAATCGGAGCACGATGCCGAATTCAAATGTGCAACTCGCTACCGAGGTAAAGTTTTTAAAAGGGGTGGGCTCGGCGCGCGCGGAACTTTTTGCGGCGCGGGGAATCTCCACCGTCAAAGACCTTTTGTACTACGCGCCCTATCGTTACGAGGATCGCACGCGGATCACCCGCGTCCGCGATCTCGTGCCCGGCCAATTGACGACGGTGCTTGTTCGGGTACTCACCTGCGGCCTGATGCGGACCAGAAAAGGACTTTATATTTATGACCTCGGCGCGATGGATGCGAGCGCTCCGAATCTAGGCGGAATGCTTCGCTGCAAGTGGTTCAACGCCGTGTATCTGGAAAAGCAAAAAACCTTTCGGCCGGGCCAGCGGGTATTTTTCTATGGGAAAGTACAACTCGACCAGTTCGGGAACGGCAATTTGCTCATGGTTCAGCCACAATTTGAAATCCTGCCGGAGTCCGAGGGGGGAGATTCGCTGGAAGTTGGATGCGTGGTGCCCATCTACGAGTCGATGGGCAAGACCGGGCCGCGTGTCCTGCGACGTCTAATGGCGACCGCGCTTGACGCGATGAATGGGCAAATCCCAGACAGCCTTCCTGCTTCCGTCCGCCGCAAAAACAAATTGATGGATTGCGCCACGGCACTACGCCTGACCCATTTCCCCAAATCCGATCAACCTTTGGATGAGGTCTGCAATTTCCGCAGCCCGGCGCAGGTGCGTTTAATCTTCGAGGAGTTTTTTAACATCGGCGCCGGCCTCGCTTTGAAGCGCCGGAAGGCCAAAGAATCGCGCGGGGTGGAGTTTCACAAAACGGAAGGCGCCCGCGAGGCGATTAAAATGGTGCTTCCTTTCCATCCCACCACGGCGCAGAAGCGGGTCCTGAAAGAGATCGTGGACGACATGAGTTCCCCGCGTCCGATGAACAGGTTGCTGCAGGGTGATGTCGGTTCGGGCAAAACCATCGTGGCCATTCAGGCCGCGCTCCTGGCGCTGGACAATGGTTATCAAGTGGCGCTGATGGCTCCCACGGAAATTCTGGCCACCCAGCATTATCTTTATATTAAAGACCTGCTGCGCCCGCTGCCCTTTGAAGTGGAATTATTGATCAGCGCGCGCAAGGCAGGCGAGAAGGCGGCGCTCAAAAAGCGCCTGGCTGCGGGCTTGACGAATCTGGTGGTGGGCACTCACGCGATGATTGAGGAGGACGTGGAGTTTGCCCGCCTCGGCCTGGTGGTGGTGGATGAGCAGCACCGCTTCGGCGTTTTGCAGCGCGCGCAGTTAATCCGCAAAGGACTGACGCCGGACGTCCTGGTGATGACGGCCACGCCCATTCCCCGAACCCTGGCCCTGACCATTTATGGCGATCTCGATTTTTCCGTTATTGACGAGCTTCCGCCCAACCGCACGCCCATTGAGACGCGGCTGCGGAGCGAGCGCGACCGCGCCCAAGCTTTTGAATTCATCCGTGATAAAGTCCGGCGCGGCGAGCAAGCTTATGTGGTCTATCCTTTGATAGAAGAATCCGCCCAACTCGACCTTCGAACTGCGGTGCGTGAGTTTAAACAACTTTCGCGCAACGTTTTTCCGGAATTTCGCGTGGCTCTGCTGCACGGGCGGTTGCCCAGCGAGGAAAAAGAAAGCGTGATGCAAAGTTTTAAAAGAGGTGAGGTCCAGATTCTGGTTTCGACCACGGTGATTGAGGTGGGGGTGGACGTGCCCAATGCCACCGTGATGCTGATCGAGCACGCGGAGAGGTTTGGCCTTTCACAGTTGCACCAGCTTCGCGGCCGCATCGGACGCGGAAAAGGAAAGTCGTTTTGCCTTTTGCTGGCCGGCGAACCCCTGACCGAATCCGCCGATATCCGGCTGAAGACCATGGCGGAAACCATCGATGGGTTTCGTATTGCGGAAATCGATTTGAAACTCCGCGGGCCCGGCGAATTCTTCGGGACACGCCAGTGGGGCATCCCCACGCTTCGCATTGCCAACCTGATTCGCGACCAGAAGATTCTCGAGTGGGCCAAAAAGGAAGCCGCAGATTTTATCGAACACCCGGAATCGGAGGAAGAGTTTAAAAATTACGTTGCTTATCTACGCAAAGAATGGCCGCGCCGTTACGGCCTGGCAGGAGTGGCGTAATGGGGACAACGGACACTATTTTCCTATGCGCATCATTTCCGGTAAATATCGCGGACTTCGCCTTTCCACTGTAAAAGGGGACGCCCTGCGCCCGACTTCCGACCAGCTTCGTGAGACTTTGTTTAACGTGCTGGGGCCGGAGGTTGAAGGTCGCACATTCCTAGACGCTTACGCGGGCACGGGCGCCGTGGGCATCGAGGCTCTGAGCCGCGGAGCGGCTGAAGTGGTTTTTATCGAGCATCATCGTCCCGCCGCGGAACTGATTCGGAGGAACCTTGACGCGCTGAAAATCAAAGACGGTTTTTACGTGATGACCACCACGGTGCTGAAGGGGCTCCAAAATCTTGCGGAAGAAAGGTCGCACTTTGATTTTGTTTTTCTCGATCCGCCCTACGATGAAATCCGCGAGTACCACCACATCCTGCGCCAGTTTGCACGCAGTGAACTGCTTCTTTCAACTTCACTCGTGATTGTTGAGCATTCCCGCCATTGCAGCCTGGAAGAAGAGTACGGCTCTTTGCGGCGCACCCGGTTGCTGCCTCGAGGCGACTCGCAACTTGGATTTTACCGGACTGCCTGAGCCTTGCATTTGTGCCTACGCCCGCGCCTGTCCATCCGCATGATCCGGGCGATGGGACAAATGCAACGGGGGCGCGATTCTTGACTCGGAAAGCCCCGGTAACCTAGTATTGGTAAAAGGATTCTTGCGCCATGTATACACGGCGCAATAACTTTCAGGCGGGGTGGCTCAGTGGTAGAGCGAGGGTCTCATAATCCCTAGGCCGTGGGTTCGATTCCCACCCCCGCTACCACTTTTATTTTCATCAAACTTTTCCTTCTCTTTTCGCAGGCTTTTCCATCTCCGCGGCCAAACACTCATACAGTTTTGCTCTTGCGCAATGGAATTTGAATCAGAACGTAGCCGATAATCCCGAAAGCAATCAGGGAGAGCCAGCCGCCCCAGCCGGCAAGAAATGGAAGATCATCCTGCCCGGTCAGAATCCTGGTGAGTGATGGAACGTTGCCCACAAATAGGGCAGCCAGCAAAATTCCCATAATGGCTTCGCCCGCGATGAGCCCGGAGGCCAACAAGGTTCCGCGCTCTTCAAATTTCATCTTCTCTTCAGGCGAAGGCTTGCGACGGGCTGCCGCCCAATCCGCCAACCACTTCACGGCGCCGCCCACAAAAATGGCGGACGTTGTTTCGAGAGGCAGATACATGCCCACGGCGATGAGCATGGGTGAGGGCGCGTCAATCATGATGAGCGCGACGCCCAGCAGGCAACCCATCAGGATCAATCCCCACGGCATCTGACCGCCCACGATTCCCTGGGCCAGTTCGGCCATCAGTCCGGCCTGGGGCGCGGGCAAGGCTCGTCCGCCGATTCCGCCCGTGTCAAGATTTGCCTGGTGAAGAGCGATGATGGGCCACAGCAGGAAAAACGAAACGGCCACGACGCTCAGCACCTCCACCACTTCCATTTTCCAAGGCGTCCCGCCGAGGAGGTATCCCGCTTTCAAATCCTGGATCAAGCTTCCTGAAACACAACACGCGCAACAAACCACGGAGGCCACGCCCAACACGGCCGCGACCCCGCCCAGGCCCTTCATGCCGATGGACACCATCACCAGCGCCGCGACCACCAGGGCGCAAAGAGTGAGACCCGAGACAGGCTGATTGGACGAACCCACAAGTCCGACGAGATAGCCGCCGACGGCCGAGAGAAAAAATCCAGTAATGGTCATCACCACGCCGGCCAGAATCGCCGCTCCCCAACTCTGGGTGAAGTGGTAATAGAGGGCGGTGATGGGAATGATGAGACCGATGGTGGCCAAGATGATCCACTTGATGGGAATGTCGATGTCGAGCCGCGTCTCGACTGCTTCCGCCGCGCCCTTCGCCGAAGCTGCAAAAGCGCCGCGGATGGAGCGCAGGATGGACTCGCGCATCGAGTAGAGCGTGTAAACAGTGCCCACCAGCATCGCGCCCACGGCGATCGGCCGGACCACGCTGAACCACACGGCGTTTGATACCACCTCCCACGATGCCGTGCCGCCCGCCGATGCGCCCAGCCGCTGCGGTAAGTCAGGATCAACAAACAGCACCAGAGGAATCAGCACCAGCCACGCCAGCACTCCGCCGGAAAAGTTGATGGCCGAGAGGCGGGGCCCGATAATGTAGCCAATGCCGATGAGCGCGGGCGAAGCCGCAGGCGTGGTGTAGGCAATGCCTCCGGTATAGGCGACGCTGCCAATCGATTTGTTATCCGAGGTGAAGTTGATGACCGACTTGGGGAAGTGGAGAAAAGGAAGCGTCACCTCTTCCTGGAAAATCTGAAAGCCCTTTGCGTCCTTAAGAAATTGCAGGAGCGCTCCCAGTCCCAACGCGCCAAAAACATATTTCGGCGCGTCAGTGGCGCCCGCTTGCCCGGCTTTCACCACTTCGGCGCTCGCCGTACTTTCCGGAAACGGCAGGTCAGGTGATTCAACACACAACGGCCGCCGCAGGATGATGATAAAAAAGATGCCCAGCAATCCGCCGGACAGTAAAATAAAAGTGCCCACCCAGTAGTGGCTGCGCAAGTCGGTCCACAGGCGCTGGCCGCCCACGTTCACCATCATGAAAGCCGGAATGGTGAAAATGGCCCCGGCCACCAGGGCTTCACCCACCGAG
>DASYXZ010000291.1:0-37527 GCA_035934315.1 Terriglobia bacterium
TGAATGCAACGGGGCGCGTCGTTTGGTTTGGGTTCAACAATGTCCTGCCGGCTGAACGCGACGTGGATCAGTCTCGGATCGATCATTACCTCGTGTCATCAGTCTATTGGGCGGCAAGGCAACCGCTGGCCATTCTGGGAAATTGGCCGCAAAAAAACCTTTCCGCTGCCCTCATCGCCGTTGAAGTTCAACAGGATTTTGCCAACGCGGAAGCTCTTTCGAGTTTGATAAAATCGGAAGGCCTGCCGGCTACGTTCTTTTGCGCCTCGGAGGAGGCCGGCGCGAAGCCCCAGATCGTCAAGGATTTCCAATCCATCGGAGAAGTCGCCTCATTGGGCACCACGGGCAAACCTCTCCAAGGACAACTGCCCCGCGCCCAGGCTGAGCAATTGCACCAATCCAAATTAGATCTGGAAAAGATCGAGCCGGGCAAAGTGCTGGGCTATGCGCCTCCGGAGGGTCTTTCTGACACGGCAACGATTGTGGCGCTCGACGATGCCGGATATCGATATGAACTGAATGATATGGCCGTCACTCGGGCTGTGCCGGAAATTGTAGATTTCACGAGCTCAGTTTTTTTTCCATTTCAGAAGGATGAAGTGTCCAAAATCTTCCGCACTTCATCAAATGATTTCGACATTCTGGCCAATGACCACAGCCCCGATCAATCCGACACAGGCCTTGCAGACGCCTTTCTTTCTGATTTTCGCAGGATCAGTTACCTGGGCGGAGTCTATACACTCTATCTCCATAGTTATCTTCTGGGTCAACCTGAGTACCATGAAACTGTGAAAAATGTGCTGGACCACATTCGCGCCCAGCCGGTGTGGATAACTACGGGCAGCAAACTCATCGATTGGTGGACCGAGCGAAACAAAGTCGAGGTTCAGTCATCCAAGATAAGTGGAAGCGACCATCGCGTCCGCATTGACGTGGCCAATAAAGGCTTGACTGACGTTGATAACGCCAGTGTCTATCTCTATCTTCCTTATCATCCCAATAAAATTCAAATCAGCGCCATTGTTTTTCGGTTACGGTCGCCCAAATTTCAAATGCTTGACCATGACGATGTTCTGCGCATCGATTTCCCGCGATTGAGCGCGCAGACCAACTACACTTACATTGTCCAAATGGATGAATAAGACGAGACCAGGCCAACGCTTCTTCCTTGCGCGGGAGTGGACTGCATTTCACTTACTCATCGCCGTGTGGATTGCCTTACTCGTCTCTTCCCTGCCTTCCTCCGGCAGGGAGCCACAGCTCTTATCGCAATTTTATCTTGTCAACGACCCTGCCTCCTTCCAATCGTTAAAGGACAATTACGCCAAGATCAGCCTTGTATGCCCGCAGTGGTTCAGCACAGATGAAACTGGAAACCTTGAATCGTCGGTCGACTCAGCCGTTGTGGATTGGGCCGCAGCAACACACGTTCTCCTGATGCCTCTCCTGACCAACAAGAAATTTCTAGGCCCGGTCGCGCACGCCGTGCTTAGCAATGATTCCATCCAGGACCGGCTCATTCAAGGCATTTTGGAGGCCGCTCTGGCCAATCATTTTTTTGGGATTCAGTGGGATTTTGAAAATATTCCGGCGGAGGACCGCGATCTCTACTCGATGTTTATTCGCAAGGTTTCCAAAGAATTTCGCCGGCATCACTTGAAGCTGAGCGTTGCCGTGATCCCACCTCTTGCGCCGCCGCCGGCCACCAGCCCCTTGGCGCCGCCGCCCACCTCAGGCTGGATCACCAACCCGCAGTCTGTGGCATTTGACTATCATAGTCTTGCTTCCGAATCTTTTTTTATCTCTTTGATGACCTATGATGAATACGCGTCGCCGGAACAACCCGGACCCGTTGCCGGCGAGCCATGGGTTGAAGCCTGCCTCCGCGAAACCCTTCAGTCTGTATCTCACAAGAAACTATTGTTGGGAATACCACTTTATTATCGCGAGTGGAGTGGAAAATCGATTCATGAGGGCTCCAACGATGAGGCGCAAAAATTGGCAGCCAAGTGGAAGGCCAAAATTACCCGGGATCCCGAGCAGCGTGAATCCTACTTTAGTTTCATGGATGGCCGGCAACAACACTTCGTCTGGATGCAGGACCCACAGACCCTCCGCGCAAAATTAGCCATGGCCGATCGATACCATTTGGCCGGCTTCTCGGCGTGGCGCCTGGGTTTTGAAGATTCGAAGGCTTGGGAAAACACCTTTCCTGAAGTGATTAAGAAAATTCGCTGACGTCATTGGATTTCTAGCGGAGGCTGGTTTCACTGGCGCCGATTGATCATCCTGCCTTGCGCCTGACCTCCACTTCTTCCAACAGAATCACTCACGCCACGAAAGGTCGTATTGATACACCATTCCAGGATCCAAATTCCCCAACCTCAAGATTAAGTGGTCTTTGTCCGTATCCGGAATTATCTCAGCTTTTGCCCGGGGTACGCCCACCGGGACCACCTGAGCCGTGGCAGGATCGTTGGGGGAATAAACTGTAAGGGCGGCATTATCCAAAGGTTTGGCGCCGCCGTATCTGACCGTCAACCTGATTGCATTTGTTCCCTTGTCCGAAACGATGACCGAGACATGGCTCCTCAATTGCCACCAATCAGCAATCTCCTCTGCCGTGGCAATCCATGTTTTGCTCCGATGAAACTGGTCGATCAGCGTGGGAATTATTCCCACATATTCAGGGGCGCTGAATCCCTGACTATGATAAGCAAATATGTATAGCCCCCCAAGGGCGTGAATAATCTCGAAGTCAGCCAGCGCCCGCTGGGCAATCCACGATGGATCCAAACCCACAATGCCCAGTGGTGAGTAATGGAGATCATCATCCATGGTTCGGGTTAGTCTCACAAGATCCATGTTCCGATAAAACCACTCTGAGGATTGGGATATCCGAAGAATGTCCGGCAGGACAGTATTAACCTCTCCAACTTTCGCCTCGGCGCCGAGCATAACGTAATGAAAGTGTGTGGACGCAAGGGCCTCCAGAGTGTGTTTTCCGAAGACGTCAAAAGGGGGATGAAATCCCGTCGCCCAGTTTCCGCCCAATCGCCAGAGTCGCCACCTTGCTTTTTCCAGACGAATAATTTGGGATAATACTCTGGCTGGGCTAAATGGATCGTGGGTATCGCCATGGACTGCCACCTCCCCGGCCCCTTTCATTTGCGGGATCAGATCCGGATTTTCATTGACCATATTGGCCACACAATAGAAAGTCCCCTTTTCCTGAGCCTTTCGGAGTTCGTTCGCGGCATACCCGGCATTGTCAAACTTGTCTTCAACATCGCAGGCAAATACAGAGGCGGCCGAATAGGGCGCAGGCCACGGATTTACAGCACACAGGGTTTTCCGGCCTGCCCACGCCAGAGTGTTAATTAGTGTCCAATCCAAAATGGCTTTGTCGTTTCCTCCGGCGACTGCTGAGTTTTCTTGAAACCCATACCAGGCCACTCGACCACGCCCATACGTGTTGTGGAGCAGCGCCCCTTGCAAGTTGACAGGAAGATTCGGATCGACTGGAAAAAGTAGCGCGTCGCTCCAGTAACCATCGACTCCCGGGCTTTTCGCCTCCAGCCTCTCAGGCGAATCCACCTGGACTCGAAATCCTTCCGGGGCTCCTGCGGTTAGCGGATTGCCACCGGCGAAAGTAACAAACCAGGGAGATAGCCGCGGAGTAAATTCAAATGTGTCCGCGCCCGTCAGCTCAATCAGAAAGTCCAAACCCTTCCATGCTCCGGTTTCATCGCGAGCTCCCGTCGCCCAGGTGCAAATTGCGCTGCCGCCTTTTGAAACGAAGTCCCGGATGCTGGCCTTTTCTTTTTCACTTAGACAAATCGCAGAGGGCATCAAAAGAATTTGGAATCCCTGAAGGCCTTCTTCAAGCTGGGCGTCAGTAACCAAATCAGCGGTCATATTAACTGCCGGAACAAGCTTTCGCCAATACTCGACGTGCGCATCATAATTGGCGGCCGTTTTGAAAAACTTTGATGTGTAGTCACTGCGTAAAATAGCAACTCGACACTCGGGGCCACTCAGAGAAAAGGCTGCAACTACCGGAGGCTGCAGGTTTAGCGAAATAGTTCCCCACCAAAGTGTTTCATACCCTCCAAGGCAAGCCGCCCCTATGAGAAGGACGACAAAAGCCCCGGCGAGTTTCCAGCGAAATCCTCTGAAATTGAGCATTATTTCCCGGTGCGCAGTTTATCACCTACCGGGGCCAGCGGTTTGCTTTCGTACCTGGATATTTTTCCTGGAGATTGCCAATTTCACCTTAAAGGTATTTGGGCCATCTCATGCTATTTCCTCGCCTCGTTCGCCGAATGCCTGCCCTATGCTTTATATTTTTGGAGGTTTGACTCCGGCTAGGAGCCTGTTGTTTGATATTGATCCAACCCCGTCTCTTTCAAAAGAACGTCCAATTCTTTGCAGATTTCACTGTTTTCCATTTCTTGCATTTCCAGGCGCGCTTTAAGCCACTTAAGTCGCTTCTGAATCATGGAAAGCTGACGAACATTCCCGGCAGAGAGCGACTCCATCCGTTTGCCCAGCCTGTTCATGATATCTTCAAATTCGCGGAGTTCGTCTCCTTTGCGAAAGCGAAGGACGATGGACTTTCCCTCAGCCAGTTGAATCATAACAACTCTGAGTTTATAAAGCGGGCCCGCCAGGTGGTTAGAGGCATTCAAAGCGTAAAGGCCGGCGAGAACAGTCGCCAGAATGAACGCCGGCCAGAATTGGGTGTGCAAACTCACAATTCGCGCCGAAAGAAAGCCACGGATAATAGGACTTGGATCCATGCTGGCATCACGATAGAGCGGGTAGAATATGGCGGGAACCAAAAATATCACAAGGAGGCTGCAATAAATCGCGAGGGGCACAAGCTGGCGGAGCTGAAATCCGGTGTTTACGATGATCTGCCTTTTCTTAGGAGTCCGTACTTTTGCAGCCACTTGGGGTTTTGCCGCCGGCGGTGAGTTTTTCAAGCTGTCACCTCATCCCTTTTCGAATTAACGTCTTTTGTCATTTTCTGAGGAGATTAAACGCAGCCTTCCTCACCAGCCGCGAGCATGCGGTCAATCTACAATCGACGAACGGAGGGCGTAAGAGCTCCAGTCAGGATTTTTTCAGCAGAAATGCAAGTTTAGCGCACTGCTGACAAATGTTTTCGTGTAAGAACCTGAGCTGGCAGTTTCCCCTTCTTCCGGCAGGCAAAAACAAATGCGGGGGGAATATTGCGCCAGACCGTTTTGCACTGGACGGAATGAAAATACTGGCGCAGCAGCGATTGAATGTTATACCGACGGAGGCGCCCATTCTTCAGCTCCAGTCCCTGGATGTATTGATATTGAGTGAAGACGCTGTTGTCCTCCATCAAGGGTACAAACGAATCAAGCAATATCCGCCGCTCCGAGTCTGAAAAAAAACCCAGAGCCAGCGAGGAGACAACGGCGTCAACATGTTGGTAGCCGCGCTTATATAATTCTTTTTTCAAGTGCTCAGCACGGGTTTGCAAAAGCACCAGCCTCTTGTCGGAGAATCTGTTTTTCAGATATTCGTAGAACCTGCTGTTAATTTCGAAAGCTAAGAGCACACCATCGACGGGCAGGATTTCCAGCAACCCCTGTGTCATCACGCCTGTTCCGGCGCCCAATTCCACTACTACACATCCTGGCCGAAGGTTCAGGGGGAGCAGCATGGCGCGGGCAAGATAGCGGGAGCTGGGAGCGACCGCCCCCGTGGTTTTATAATTCGCCAATGCCTCAACAGCGAAGGTCTTAAAACTCATCACCTTGATCCTTGGCGACCTGTGGAAGGTTTTCTTTTAGCAGACAATCACTTCCCTGTCCAATTAGGAAATTCGACGCGAAATATTTCACCTAATTATCACTCCGGCCGGCTTCCGGTGCAAGGCCAATGTGGTTATCAGCCACCCAGTGGAGTATCTGCGGGACCGGCGGGACCACTTGACTTTTGGCGGATCACCGCGGAACTATCCGTGAAATAGTAATTGCCGAGTCCCAAGCCCCCTGAGGGGTTGGCACTTACCTGATAAATGGTGATTGGGTTGGTTCCGCAAGGGCCTGGGGCGAGCGTACCATTATTGGGGACAGCAGGGGTGACACATGGGACGTAATAGAAGTTGTAATTGCTTTTGCTTCCCGAGGCCAGCACGCTGTCAATCAACCCGGCAGAATTGACATTGGAGGGAACCGCATTTCCATCCAACTGTAGGAGCGTGGAGGAATAGCCGACGGTGTATGTCGATGCGTAGGCAACCTCGGAAGTAACAATCATTCGAAGCGATCCGACCGCCGACGCCTGATTGGCGGCCGTCCTTGACTTCAGGAGGTCCGGAATCGCAATGGCGGCAATAATCAGAATAATCGCAACAACGATCAACAGTTCAATCAGCGAGAAACCACGCCCGCATCGTCTCATTTTTCTTCTCCTCGTCTTAAGCGGTCCTTTACCGGACTGGCTATAGGTCTAGCCTACTTCCGTCGTCTTTTTTCGTCAACTATAAAATGGAAAATCAATAAACATTCGCACTCGTTGGCCGACTCAGGCGCAATGTAAGGCCGCTCTATTCAATGACCTCGCAATCCATTTCGTTAATTTGACTATGATGGAGGGCAAGCCTCCGGCAATCCATTACCAAGGCAGGGCGTACATAATCCAGCCGAGCACAACGGCGATCCCCACAAACGCGGCGAAAACTTCGGCGCCGTAAATCACTTGTTCGCGAGGTGTGTTTTTGGTCACCACCCCGAAAACCACGGAGGTCAGCAAGGCAAACAGAAGTAAAGCGGAAAAGTGTGAAAGGGCCATTTTAGAAAAATGATCAATTATGAACGAAAAAGCCAGACAGTTTTATAATCACGCTTCGACAATCAACTCACCGCATTCTGGATGTAATCCTTCAAATTTCGGAATTTGTTTTCCCTCTTTCATAAATCGCAATCTTATGACTTCCGTCCCATCGATATGTCAAAAGCGTCCAGGATGGCAAGGACATTCAACATCCCTGCGGAAACCAGAAATGCCGTGCCGTAGTCCGCGCTCACAAAAAAGGGGTCGCCTCCCGAATAACCAAAGAATTTGGCCGCCGGCATGGCCACCCCCACGCACATTTCACCCAGGAAGCCAAGCGACTGCAAGATGGAGCCCGATTGCATTACATAAAACTCCCCCTGCATGGCGAGTCCGAACAGAAACATCATGATAATCGCAATGCCTAAAATCAGTGCGCGCCCTTTCCTGCCTAGCATAAAATGCCCGCACCCCGGAATCAGCCAAGCCGCGGCACATAGCCAAACAAGCTGCCCGGTCTTAGGGAGAACATTTCCTGCGCGATCAGCCTCAACACTTGTTTTGGCCACTGTTTCCGCTTCTGTTGTCTTCTTATCCATTCATCCCTATTTTATGCGGAAGTCCGGCGGGTGGCAACAAAAAGGGAAAGCATGCCAGCCAGGGCGTTTGCGATAGAATGTATAAGTTGAGCCGGGGATCAGCCTTCGACCCCCAATATCGGCACGACCTTCTGCTGAATTTCTCCCGTCACTCGCGCACTTTGCTCTTCCACGTATACGTCCACTTCGGTACGGACTCCGAATTCGGGTAAATATATTCCGGGTTCGACGGAAAAACATGTTCCCGGGATAATCCTGCGCTCGTCATGCGTTTCAAAATTATCCATGTTGGCGCCGTTGCCGTGAACCTCCTCACCAATCGAATGCCCCGTGCGATGGACGAAATAATCGCCATAACCATACCGCATAATCACCCCGCGCGCCGCGTCGTCAACCTCGTAACCATGGATGGTTTTGGCGGACCGGAGGGCATCTTGAGCGAGCGAAATTGCCGTATCGCGCGCCTCGCGCACGATGTTGAAAATCTCAATGTACCGCGGCGGGACTGCCTCACCCACGAAGCCCGTCCAGGTAATGTCAAAATAAACGGCGCCCGGCTTGCGCACCTTGGCCCAAATGTCGAACAGAACGAAATCATTGGCGCGAATGGGTAAAGACGATGCCTGGGTGGGCAGATAGTGCGGGTCAGCGCTATGTGCGTTCACGGAGACGTTGGGCGGCTCGTCCGCCTCAAGATTGTGCTGCCCACAGAGCCGTGCCATTTCCCGCTGTACTTCGTATTCGCCGATCGACT
This sequence comes from Terriglobia bacterium, assembly GCA_035934315.1. Lineage (GTDB taxonomy): Bacteria > Acidobacteriota > Terriglobia > UBA7540 > UBA7540 > DASYXZ01. Next base: position 8,170 of record DASYXZ010000291.1, read on the forward strand.
TCCCTGCTTTCACGGCGTCGCGAATCATTCTGAAGCCGTCCCGCACAATACCGTGGATTGCCTTCCCCGCATCCAGGTGCATCGCCAGCGCCTCCGGCGACCATCTGGCCTCAAACATCTGCACCAGGTCGCCGGAAGTAACAACTTCTACACCGAAGCTTTTGACCAGCTCGATGGTTCCCGCATCCACCAGACCAATGTAAGGAATGTCATTCAGCGGCGAGTACTGCATCGCCACTCTTTTCTTACCTTCCATGAGCTTTTTCAGTTCTTCGCGCTGTTCGCGCCAGGAAGAGTAGACTCGCACGCCTCCGGGTAGGCCGTCCAAGTTACCTTTTTCAATGCGGTGAACCAGCCTTACAGGCTCGCCGGACGATGGAACGAAAAAGTACCAGCGACGGGTGCACATCGCCGGCGCAATCTTAAGAATGCGATAGGCAATTGGATCACGATGATGATGATCGTAAAAAAGCCAGCCATCAAGTTTTGCTCCGCGCAGCGCAGACTGAATGCCAATGAGGTCCATTACTCTCTCCCTTTACAACGCAGAATTATACAAACGTGAGGTGGCAAGCGGACCACACACAATCCACAATCAGGCCGGCCCTACCCCAACCTTTGACTCGCCCGGCTTAAAAATTTTGTCATACATCAACATTAAAAAGGCACCCATGAGCCCGATCCCGGTTACAACCCACCACATCCGCTGGGGCTGGTGCAAGACATCGCCAAAATAATTGAGGAGATAGCCGCCCAGCGGTCCGGCAACGAAATACCCGAGGGCGATGGGCAGAAAAGCGCATCCCATATAAAGGCCCTGTTGGCCGGGCGGGGCAAGCCGCGAGATATAATCGTAATAACGCGCCGATTGTGTCATCTCACCGATAGCCAGGACAACAAGCGCCGCAATCAATCCCACGGTCGTCGGATGGATGGCCAGAATCAACCAGGACAAGCTGGAGATGACGAGACCGAGAGTCATTGCGGGGAATGCAGGAATATTTCTTGTCACGTAACTCACCAGAATCTGGAAGCAGATGACGGCTAATGCGTCAACGGAGAGAATCAGATCGACATTCGCATTCCGGTCCACATAGCCCCGCAAAAATAGCGGCGCGGAAATGAATTCCTGCCAGAAGACGACATAGAAACTTGAGAAAATCACCAAAAACAAGACGAACCGAAAATTGCTTAACGCAATAATCATATTTTTGAGAGCAGCGGCAATGCTCGGAACTTTCTCCTCACCCAACCTTGTAGGCTCGCGAAAGAATACAAGCGTCACCCAAAACATCAAGAACACGCTTAGGGCCGAAACGCGAAAGACATTTTCCATGCCCAGGCCCAATTGCTTTCGCACCCACCATGCCATAATCGGTCCGAGCGTCCCGCCAATATTTACGATCGTGTAATAGATCGAATAACCCATCGAGCGAACATTTTCCTTGGAGGCTCGCGCCGTCGTTCCTGCCACGCAGGGCTTCACCACCGCCGGTCCCAGCGCAGGAATCATCAGGATGCCCAGCACCAACCACTTGTCCCCCAAGGCCTGACGAGCCGTTTGCATCCACGACGCGGAGAGCGAGCCCAGCAGGAAATAACCAACCGTCATCACCAGATATGCAAACATGAGCGCGCGCCGAAAACCGAAGCGATCAGCCAGGGCCCCGCCCAGTACCGGGAGAAACCACACCACAAATCCGAAAGTGCCCATCATCCAGCCGGTCAGCTCTTTTGAAAAGTGGAGTTGTTCGGTCAGGTAGATTGCCAGTACGGCGGTCGCTCCGTAGTATGCAAGGCGCTCAAAAAGTTCAGTGAAGTTGGCCACCCAGAAAGCGCGCTCGAAACCAGTGCGAATTTCCTGTAGCCGCCGGGTAAATCCCACAAAACCCTCCGGAAAAGTTGTCAGCCGTCAGATCTCATTACTTGATGCAAAATGCCGAGAGATCCGCCACCTCAGATTTAAGTCGTTGTGCAATTTCTACTCCGCCCAGGATTCGAATCAATTTTCGACGGGACTTATAGCCCATAACGATTCCAATGTTGGACCGCGGCACGCTCAATAGGCGCGCCAGGAAATCGATGCACGCAACATTGGCCTGACCATCGGTGGGGGCGGCGTGAAGTTCCACCCGCAGCTCGCCGCGCGAATCCACGCTGAGTCGCTCCCTCGAGGATCGCGGCTTGACACGCAACCAGAATGTAACATTTCCCCCTTCGACGCGGATGTCTACTTTCAGTGAGACTCTTGAAATGTGACTTTTGCCATTTTCCATTTGCCTTGCACCTACAGTCGATCTCCAAATATTGCCGTCCCCACCCGCACGATCGTGGCACCCTCTTCGATTGCCACTTCAAAATCGTGCGACATTCCCATTGAAAGATCCTTCAAAGAAACATATGGAGTATGAGTTGATTCAATCTTCTCGGCCAGTTCCCGCAAACGCCGGAAAATTGGGCGCACACGCTCAGGGTCATCAAAAAAGGGCGGAACCGTCATTAGTCCTCGCAACTCAAGGGTTTCGAATTGGCAAACCTGCCCGGCCAATTCAATGACTTCACTCTCCCGGGCGCCAAATTTGGTGGACTCGTTACCGAGATTCACCTCAAGCATAATCTGCAACCGGTCCCCGCTGCATAAAGCGGCCTTGTCAAGCTTGGCTGCAAGCCGCAGTGAATCGACTGAATGAATCCAATGGAAGAGCTCACGCGCCGGCCGGGCCTTGTTGGTCTGCAGGTGCCCGATCAAATGCCAGGTCATTGTAAGGTCCGAAAGCGCCGGCCGTTTTTCGCTTGCCTCCTGCACCCGATTCTCACCAAAGTCGCGCAAACCAGCTTCATAGGCTTGCCGGATTCTGTCCGGCGACACTGTCTTCGACACGGCAACCAGTTTCACGTCCTCAGGCCGACGGCCGGAACGGTTACAGGCGGCGGTTATCCGTTCCTGAACCCGCGCAATGTTTGCTTGAAGTTCCATGGGAGAAGAGGTGGCCTGTTATTAGCTGTCCTTTGCCCCGGGTTTTGATCCGCTACCTTCGAAGGCAAGCGTGGATTTTTCCGAAAAAATTCCAACCACTCTCACCTGAGTAACCTTACAATCAAACACGTGCACATAGCAACCGGCAACAGACCACGGATTACTAATCACAGGCGGCTGATATCTTGAAAAAGCCCGGTGTCTTTATCGCACTCGAGGGAATTGACGGAACGGGCAAGAGCACTCAACATCGTCTGCTCGCCCAATACCTGGCAAAGCGCGGATATAAGGTTAATGCTACACGGGAGCCGGGTGGCACGCCTGTGGGGGAAAAAATCCGCAACATCCTCCTCGCATCCGACACCGGGAAACTTGCGCCACTCGCCGAACTGACGTTGATGTATGCCGCGCGGGCACAGCACCTCGAAGAGGTGGTGCGCCCCGCGCTCCGTCGAGGCGAGATAGTGCTCAGCGATCGCTTTAGCGATGCTTCCATGGCATATCAGGGTTACGGGCGAAAGCTGGGTGCTGCAACGGTGCGCGCTATTGATCAAATCATTTGCGGCCCAACGAAGCCCGACCTTACGCTTGTGCTCGATCTCGCCCCACGCACCGCGTTGGCGCGCGCTCGCGGACGTGAGGTCCGCCAGAAATCCAGGCATGGCCGGTTTGAGGTGCAGGGATTAAATTTCCATAAACGCGTCCGGCGCGGGTATCTCACTATCGCAAAACAAGAGCCGGAGCGAGTAAAGCTAGTTGACGCGGATCGGCCGGTGCATGAGGTTCAAGCTGAAATTTGCAGGCAGATTGATTTCTTCCTTGCGAGGCAGCACGTTCTACCGAAAAGGTAATACATTGCAAATGATAAAATGTAAATGGCAAATGTCAAATGTGAAGAAAGTGCAAAGGATAATCACCCGGCTTCGCGGAAATTATCTTCATTCATAATTCAGCATTCTTTTCTATGGGCTTTGAAACTTTTCTCGGCAACAGTCAGGCGGTGGCGGACGTTCGTGGCATGCTGGCTGGCGAACGCGTGCCAGGCGCGCTTCTATTTGCCGGACCCGATGGCGTTGGTAAGAAAACGCTTGCGTTGATGTTGGCGCGCGCCCTGAATTGCGAGCGCCGGGCTCCGGGCGGGGATAACTTTTGCGGCGAGTGCCTTCGCTGCCGCAAGGCCGGGGAGATGCTCGCTTCAACGCGGGAAGACCTGGAGCGCCGCCGGGGGATTAAAGATGCCACCAAACGCGTGGACGGACTGGTCTATTTTGACCTCCAACTGATCGAACCCATCACACGTTACATCCTTACGGAGCAGGTGCGCCAATTGCGAAATGTTGCGTATACGCACCCCTTTGAATTTCCACGCCGTGTCTTCGTCATCGACCAGGCGCAGGCCGTTCATTGGCAGGCCATGGATTTACTCCTGAAAATTCTCGAAGAACCGCCGGAGACAACCATTTTGATCCTGGTTTCTTCCAGCTCCCACGAATTGCGGTCCACCGTCCGGTCCCGTTGCCGGAAGATTCAGTTCCTCCCCGTCGAAGAGCCAGTGATCTCTGGACTTTTGGCAGAATCAGGCGGCTTGAATAAGAACCAACAGGAGCTTGGCGTGCGTGTGGCCGATGGTAGCATTGCGACGGCCAAAACCTTTAATCTAGCTGAATACCAGCGCCGCCGGCGGCCCTGGCTCGATTTCCTTGAGGCAGTTGCCACCAAGCCTGCCGTCTCGATGAACCCGGCCGATTGGAAAATACTTTTTGATTCCACCAAGGCCCTCACCGAAAATCGCGACGAGTTCGACGAAACATTAAAGACTGGTTACACTCTGCTGCGCGATCTTTTGCACGTCCTCTTGAGCGGCAATGACTTAAACGTGGCCAATGTGGACTTGCTTCCCCGCCTTAAAGGTTGGGCTCCCAAACTGGGATTGGAACGGATTGAGAAGCTCAAGACCGGGCTGGACACGGCTCTCCGTCTTCAGGCACGGAACGTGAACCAGCAACTCGGCCTGGATGCGCTGGCCACCGGTTTGCTTGCCTAGTCGCGATGGCCGGAAACAGGTCGTGGCGAATCGGGCGAGTTCCTTTTTGCCACCCCCTGCAAAGTATTTTGGGAAGGGTTTTCATGGCGCATAAAAAGAAAGCCGAAATTGATAGACGTACATTTTTGAAAGGGGTTGGTGCGGGAGCCGCCACCCTGGCCACTACGGCAGGCTTGGTTGTGAATACTTCGAATTCCGCGGCGGGACATAATTTTTCTCGTGTGCCTTTGACCGCTCGCGCTGACCGCATTGTCTACCGGGGCGACAAATTGCGCGCCCTGGCGATGCCACTCGGCGGAATCGGCACGGGATCCGTTGCGCTCGCTGGCGACGGCGGCTTGCGCCAGTGGCAAGTGACCCACAACGTCAACCATCTGGCCCATGTGCCGCACACCTTCTTCGCCTTCTGGGCCAAGCCTGCGAACGGACCGCCAGCGGCGCGGGTGCTGCAATCGCCGGCACTCTACGATCAGAGCGGCTTCAAACCACCGATCACGACTAACGACCACGTCGTACCAGCGGAATCAAAAATACTGCTGGAGCGTCTGCCCGGAGTGATGGGACTGGAATTCGCAGGCGAATACCCGATCGCGGAAATTCGTTACCTCGACCCGGATCTCATCGCTGGTGTCACGCTTGAAGCTTACTCGCCATTCCTCCCGCTTGATTCGAAATACTCCGGCCTGCCTTTAATTGTCTATGAATTTCAAATCGAGAACTCCACTCCGGGTAATCTGCGCGTCAGCGTTTTGTCTACGCTTCAAAACTTTATAGGTTGGGACGGCCACGGCGCAATCACCGGCGTCGAATACTTTGCTTATGGCGCGAATCGTAACACGGTCGCACAGCAGGCAGGGCTGACCGCAATCCAAATGTCGAACTCGCGTTTGCCGGATGATTTCCCGTTCCAGGGCACTCTGGCGCTGGCGACGCTTGAAAAAAACGCGTCCTACCTCGCCCAGTGGGATGACCTCGATTATTTGTGGAAACAATTTAGCAAGGACGGAAGACTGGAAAATCACGGGGGAGAAGAATTGAGCGCCGAGGGGCGAACGTGGAATTGCGCCATGGCCGTGCCACTTGAACTCAATCCAGGGGAGCAAAAGGGCGTCGTCTTTATTCACGCGTGGCACTTTCCCAACCGGTACGTCAACTGGAACCAGCCGGCGTTGACGATTCCAGACCAGCGAACGAAGTTTTATATTGGGACCATGTATGGCAACTGGTTCAAGAATGCGAAGGAAGTTGTGGACTACGCTCGGGACAATTTCGTACAAATATCGAAAACGACGCGAGCCTTCCGCGATACGTTTTACGATTCTTCCCTGCCCTACGAATTACTGGATTGCGTCACCTCACAAGCGTCAATCATTCGCACGCCGACCTGCATTCGGGTTCAGGACGGTAACTTCCACGGGTTCGAAGGCTGCTGCGGCGCGAGCACAGGACATTGCAGTGAAGCCGGTTGTTGCCCACTTAACTGCACACACGTTTGGAATTACGAGCAGGCGCTGGCGCGCCTCTTCCCTGATCTCGAGCAAACCATGCGCCACACGGACCTGGAAATCCAGCAAGCACCGGCGGGATACATTCCGCATCGGACAATTCTTCCCTTTTACCTGCCGCGGAATTGGGACAGAAAGATCGGTGGACCTGAAAATCCGGCGCTGGATGGAATGCTGGGCACCGTCCTTAAGACTTACCGGGAATATCGCCAGGGGGCTGGAAACGAATGGCTGCTGCGGCTATGGCCACGCGTTAAGAAATTAATGAGCTACATCATGACCACGCTCGACGACGACCAGGACGGCATCATCGAAGGCGAGCAGCCCAATACCTATGACACCTCGATGTACGGGCCCAACAGTTTTATCGGGGGCCTGTACCTGGCGGCACTTCGAGCTGCAGAAGAAATGGCGCGAAGCGCGGGCGACATGCCGGCCGCCGATGAATACAAAAATGTTTTTGAAAGCGGGTTCACCCACCTGCCCGCCTTGATCTGGAACGGGGAGTATTACATCCAAAAGGTCGATTTGGAAAAACACGCCAAGAACCAATACGGAAAGGGTTGCTTATCCGATCAGTTGCTGGGCCAGTGGTGGGCACACCAGTTGGACCTCGGTTACATTTTCCCCCAAGATCAAGTGCTCAAGACATTGCGCTCAATCGTTCAATACAACTGGCGAGAGAATTTTGTCGGGTTCAAACAGTCTCCCCGAGTTTTTGCTTCCGACCACGACAAGGGATTGCTCGTCTGTACCTGGCCCAAAGGAGGCAGGCCGAAATCGCCCACCCCCTACACCGATGAAGTCTGGACGGGCATGGAGTACGAAGTGGCGGGGTTGCTCCTGCAACACGACATGGTGGAAGACGCCATGAAAATTGTGCGCGGCGTCAGAGCACGCTACGACGGCGTCAAGCGCAGCCCGTGGAACGACGTTGAGTGCGGCGATCATTACGCGCGCGCCATGAGCAGTTGGGCGCTGCTTGAGGCCGCTGCGGGGCAGCGCTACAACGCGGCGCAAAACTTTCTTGCTTTCGCACCCAAAATCACGCCTCACAATTTCCGCTGCTTCTTCATCACTGCCGGTGGATGGGGCAGGTTCGACCAGAAACTTTCATCCGCATCTCAAATCAATTCCCTCACCGCTGTGTATGGAATAATCAAATTGCGGACGCTGGAGCTTGGTTTTACGGGACAGCACGTACCGCAAAAGGCGACGGCAACACTAAAGTCGAAGGCGCTGCCGTTGAAGGTGACCATCTCCGGCAAAACTGTTCGACTCGAATCGGTCGTCGACATCGAACTCAGGGCCGGCGATCGATTGCAACTGAAGATTATTTAACCAGGCAGGGTTCGGCTGGGATCTCATGCCTCAACCAAGTTTTTATTGTTTCCGATAAACCACTCGACCACCGACCACGGTCATGTCAACCTGCGCGTCTTTGATTTTCTCGGGCGGAATGGAAAAGAGGTCGTCTGAAAGAACTACCAAGTCTGCAAGTTTGCCGGGCGAAATACTTCCTTTCTCATTCTCCTGAAATGCTGCGTAGGCGCTGCCCGCGGTATAAGCCTTCAGAGCTTCTTCCAAAGTCAATTTCTGTTCGGCGAACCATCCGTCCGGGTGTTTACCATCAAGTGTGGCGCGAGTGACTGCCGCATAGATTCCGAGCAACGGGTTGAGCGGCGCCACGGGCCAATCCGTGCCGAATGCGAGATGAGCGCCCGCATTTAGCATTGAACGCCAGGCGTAACTCGATGCAGCGCGTTCGTGCCCGATGCGCTTTTCAGCCCAACGACCGTCGTCAATCGCGTGGTAGGGTTGCATGGACGCAATGATGCCCAGCTTGCCAAAGCGTGCGAAATCCTGCGGGCGAACGTGCTGCGCGTGCTCAATGCGAAAGCGGTGCGCAGCCGGATTATGCCCGCCCACGCGAGTATAAATGTCAAGCATCTCGGCGTTGGCCCGATCACCAATCGCGTGGACTGCAAGCTGAATGCCCGCTGCATCGGCGCCGCGAACTTCACCTTCCATGCGGGAAGGAGGGTTTAAGATGGGCATGGGCAGCCCGCGGTTCTTGGGATCATCGTCAAAAGGCTCAAACATCCATGCTGTCCTCGATCCCAGCGAGCCGTCGGCAAAAGCCTTCACTGCGCCAAGTTTTAGAAAATCGCTTCCCATATTGTGAGAGATGCCGGCGTCGGCCAAGCGCTTCCAATCGGCAATGGGTGAAATCTCATAGAAACGACAAGTCAGCCATCCTTCGATCTCAGCGCGGCGCAAGAGCTGGATTTCACCAGTGAAACTGCCGTTGGGAGAGTCACCGATTACTGTGATGTCTTCTACCGAGGTAACGCCCACGCGGCGGGCCTCTGCAAGCCCGGCTTTCAAGGCCTCTTCAAACTCCGGTTCGGTTGGGCGCGGAATCGCATGGTTGAAAAGATCCTGGGCCGCATCTTTGAAGATTCCGGTAGGTTCGCCGCTTTGGGCATCGCGCACAATCACTCCACCCGGTACATCCTGAGTCTTACGGTTGATTCCCGCCAACTTTAGCGCCAGAGAATTGGCCAGCGCAGCGTGGCCATCATACCGGCTGATAAAGACCGGGTTGTTGGGCGTGACCGCATCAATCATCCAGCGTGTGGGAAGCTTCGCATCAGGCCACGCCTCTTCGTCCCAATCACCGCCTTCAATCCAGCGTCCGGGAGGCAGAGATTTGGCCTTTTCAGCCAGCCGTCTCACAAATTCTGCTTCGGAGCGCGCATCTTTCAGATCAACAGTCAGTAGTTGAAAGCCGCCCTGCATGAAGTGCACATGATCATCAATGAAACCCGGAACCGCAAGGCGGCCGTCGAGGTCGATGACTTGAGTTTTCTTACCGATGTAGGTTTTGATTTCTGCGCTTGACCCCCCGTCAAGAAATCGGCCATTGGATATGGCAACCGCCTCGATGAGTGGGCCGAAACTTTCGCGTGATCCCGCTTTGGATGCCGGGTCACCGGTCCAGATTTTTCCATTCAGGAGAACGAGGTCGGCCCCGCGAAAAAGTCGCGGGGCATCCATCGCGACAATTGCCTTTGTTCTTCCAGCGGCCAAGGCTGAAATCATAAAGATCCCCAAAATAGTAATTATAGAAAATAGGAAGCGGTTCAATGGACCCTCCGAGTAAACCATTATTCAGAAGTGAGCTAACGATTGCAATTGGAAAGGTCGGGTCTTAAGGTACGGCCCAGCCACGCCGCGTTTTAACATTCCGGCCAAATTGATCACCTGCCGACCTCTTTAGACGACTCCCTCATTGCAGGGTTTCTCTCTCGCTTGATGAAGGTGTTTACCCGATTGTTCGTCCGCAATCCCATCCTTAGGATAGCCACTTGTGAAGTAGAGGAACTCAAAGTACGACAGCAATCTTGCACGCCAAAGGAGAATCCGATGTACGCACTCGCTGAGTCTGTCATTTTTGGATTGATAGCGGTGATTCTAGGAGGATTTTCCCTGGTGGCTGTCGCGGCATTCCTCATTATTATGGAAGGGTTCAACAAGAAGTTTCGCGGATTGCGCACCCGTTAATTTGCGCGCGAAATATTCACTTGGCGCAAATTTCCCCTGTGCTCTTATGTGGTTCACCACCAAGCTCCGGTGACAAACCGCTCTGTGGGTTCCGCCTCATCAGGTTGCCCGCCATGTTAGATTTCAGGTTTCCACTGAGTGCCAGGAAGATATTCCAAAATGGTTACGGCGAGGAGAGGCCGATCGTCATCGGTGGCGGGGGTTACGGTGCGGACAATTTCTCCCCTGCAATTGACTACCGCCCCCTCCTTGCGCGCAATCTCAGGCGGAATAGTAAAATTCATCTCGACGGAAGTTTGAATGGCGAGTATTCGGTCCGCACGAAACACCACGCCCGATCGACTGACATTGAACATCATTGCCGGGAGCCATTCCGTCTGCCCGACGGGGCGAAAACGGAGAGGGCATTCAATCTGGATACGAGGCGCGCGCGGCTTCTTGCCCGCTGCACGTTTGAAAAAGCGCGTAAAGGTTTGCCACAATTGTTTGGAAGAGTTCGCCATTTGTCCATCTAAGCTGAAAACGACAATTTAGACTTTTAGTCAATTAAAAATCCCAGGCGCTTAAACCATCATTCGGAACTTAAGCAACGGCGTCATACCTAAAGAGTAACCGCCTGCTCCCGGGTGAATGTTCCCCTTTCCAAATTGATCAGAAAAGCTGAACGAATTATGCCATGAAATCGAAATCAAGACATTGAAATTCGGAAAATTTCCGGGGACTGCGGTCCGCCATTCTATGTCTCACGGAATTTGACGCCCTTCAGAAGTTTGCGTATTTCCGCGGCAATCAGGTCGCCCATTCGCGTGGTTGTAACCGGACGTTTTCGCCCCGGCAATTCAAAAGTCCGGACTCCGCGCTTTAAAACTTTTTCGATCGCAGTCTCAAAAGCCACAGCCACATTCTCCATGCGGAACGAGTAACGCATCATAAGCGCGGCGGACGCAATGGCCGCCACTGGATTGGCGCGATTGCGCCCCGCAATGTCCGGAGCACTCCCGTGGACCGGCTCGTAAAGGGCGGTGCGCTCGCCCAGACTGGCGGAAGGCAGCAGCCCGATACTCCCGGTGAGCATGGCGGCCTCGTCGCTCAAAATATCGCCAAACAAATTATTGGTTAAAATCACGTCAAAGCTCGTGGGACGCTCAATCAATTGCATGGCGCAGCTATCCACGTAAATGTGGTTCAGTTCCACGTCCGGGTAAGAGCGCCCGATGCGCGCTACTACTTCGCGCCAGAGACGGGAGGTTTCGAGCACGTTGGCCTTGTCCACCGAGGTCACGCGCTTGCGCCGCGTTCTCGCCAGTTGAAAGGCGCGGTGCGCCACACGCTCAATTTCGTGCTCACGATATATTTCTGTGTTAATGCCCATGCGCTCGCCGTTCTTGGCAAAAATCCCGCGTGGGTTGCCAAAATAAATCCCGCCCATCAACTCACGGACAATCACCAGATCAGTGCCGCGCACCAGTTCGGTCTTGAGGGCGGAGAGTCCCGCCAGAGAGTCAAGCACTTTCGCAGGACGCAAATTCACATACAATCCCATCCGCTGCCGAAGCTGAAGCAAACCTTGCTCAGGGCGAACTTCCGGGCGTTTTCCATCCCACTGCGGGCCGCCCACAGCACCCATTAAGATCGCGTGTGAATTATTGCAAAGGGCGATTGTTTCTGCGGGGAGAGGCACAGCAGTCGCATCTACCGCACTTCCGCCAATCAGTCCGGTCAGGAAACGAAAGGTGGGGCCGCGAAATTCTTCGATCGATTTGAGCGCTTTGACGGCTTCAGCCGTGACTTCAGGACCAATTCCGTCGCCCGGCAAAACCGCTACTCTAAAAATCCCTTGCATTATCTATAATCTACGGGAAGTCTCTGCTAAAATGCAAGACATTTCTGTGGAAAATCTGTTGAAAAATACTTGAATTATAAGAATTTGCAGGATTTTATGTTTTCCAATATAAGTGTTTTATAATCTGCAACTTAATGTTATTCACCATTTTCTATGGATAGACGTAAAATACTGATTTTAAATTGTTTACAAGAATTCTGTCGAGGAATGTTGCCACTTATTTTTAGCTCGGAATCAGTAGCCTCCTGGGAAAAACCGGTCGGTAAGTTTATTGGAATGAACTGGTCCGGCAGTAACCTCGGAGCTTTCTGCCAGGCGTTTTATTTCATACATTGCTTTATTTGCCGCCTGCAGATAGGCGCGAGCGGCAGCTTCCACCACGCTGTGACTTGTCGATTTGCCGGTAAATTCTCGTCCGTCAAAAACCGCGCGAATTGAAACTTCTGCCACGCCGTCCGTGCCGGGACCAACAGTGTGAACACCAAAATCAGAAACTGTTCCGGGAACACCGGTGATTCGGTCGATAGCGCGAAAGGCGGAGTCACACGGCCCCTCGGCGGTGGCCGAATCGTGGAGAACGCGTCCGTCCTTTTCCAGCTCCACCGTTGCCGTGGATCGCCCCTTGCTCGAGGAGACAGACTGAAAAAGCCGCAGAGTAAACGATTCCGGAAGGTGATCGAAACCTTCGTTGACAATGGCCAGCAAGTCTTCGTCGTAAACCTGTTTTTTTCGATCAGCGACCCGGCAGAATAATTCATAAGCGCGTTCGAGCTCGGGCTTGGTGAGCGGATAGCCCAACTCCTCATAACGCTGTTGAAGCGCGTGGCGTCCGGAATGTTTTCCCAACACAATATGATTGGACGGCGCGCCCACCGTGAGCGGCGTGATGATTTCGTAAGTGATGGCGTTCTTCAGCACGCCATCCTGATGGATGCCCGCTTCATGCGCAAAAGCGTTACGACCGACGATAGCCTTGTTGCGCTGCACCACCATGCCGGTGAGCCGGGTGAGCATCTGGCTGGAAGCGTAAAGCTCTTCGGGATGAATTTCTGTGAACACGGGAATAGCATCGCGGCGAACGTAAACCGCCATTACAATCTCTTCCAGCGCCGCGTTCCCCGCCCGCTCCCCAATTCCATTTATCGTGCACTCGATCTGTCGCGCGCCCCCGCGAACTCCCGCCAGCGTGTTGGCGACCGCCAGGCCCAGGTCGTCGTGCGTATGCGTGCTCAGCATCACGCCGTCGCAGCCCGGAACGCGGGCCTTGATGTCGGCAAACATCTGCTCGTATTCAGTCTCGATGCAATAGCCGACCGTGTCCGGCAAATTCAAAACATTCGCTCCGGCTTCCACCGCGGCGTGACAACATTCCACCAGGTAGCTGCGGTCTGTGCGGCCCGCGTCTTCAGGCGAGAACTCAACATCGGAGCAAAGCGATTTCGCGTGGCGCACCGACGCGCTGATCATCTTTAACACTTCTTCGCGCGTCTTGCGCAGCTTGTATTTTAGATGAATGTCTGAGGTGGCCAGAAAAGTGTGAATGCGCGGGCGCGCCGCATCCTTCAACGCCGCCCAGGCGCGCGCAATATCTTTTTCATTGGCGCGAGCGAGCGCCGCAATAATGGGCCGCCGGACTTCGGCTGAGACCCCCCTGACCGCATCGAAGTCACCTTGCGACGCGATGGGAAAACCGGCTTCCAGAATGTCCACGCCCAGGCGGTCGAGTTGGTGCGCCATCTCGACTTTCTCCTGCACGCTCATGCTGCAGCCGGGTGACTGCTCGCCGTCGCGCAGCGTGGTGTCAAAAATGAAAAGTTTTTCCGGCATGGGATGACCTCCACTCCCTGATTGAACCGGGGCACCATCGGGGCGGGTGAACCGATGGTTGGATTCATCCAGGGTGCATCCAGTCTAGCAACCTACCGACCGGTAGATCAAGCCAATTTGATGATGATGGGCGCGTCGGAGGATAATTGTAAATTGTCAGAGGGAAAATTTAAATCGATAGGGGGGCGCTGAATTTGTCCTCTCCCGGACAGGCTCTCAAGATCTCATCGAAAGGTATTTGCCGAATTCGCGGTGCTCACTTCTACGAACCGCACAGCAACCTGCATGGCGCGGATTACGTCACCCAGGCAACACTTGCCCGAAGGATTCTTGACCTCGCAAGCGCAATTACCTGCCTTCACCTCGGCTTTGATTCGTTCGCCTATTGTAGATTTTCCGGTCTGCTGGACTTCTTCGGCAATATCTTGGCGCGTCACACCGAAGCAATAACATACGGAAATAGGGTCGTGCTTTTCTTTCACACCTACGCGCACAAGCAGATTGTCACGATGGAAGGCAGGCGATTGGGGATTGCTGGCGAAATAAACCACATCGCAAGCAGGCGCTTCGCAAAAGTAATACTGCGCCGGCTCCATCCCAAACGGAAGATGCCCGACCAGGCTCTTCACTGTTAGGATTTCTACCTGTTTTGCGCGTCTTCCGCACTCGGGGCATGACATAACCGCCGCTGGAATTTCTGGAGCCTTCACTTGGCAGCACTCGGACATTACCTTATTCCTCTCCGTCAGTTGCTTGTAGTCGGTGTCCCCGCCACTTTATATCCCGCGTCCGAGACCGACTTCGCAAACTGCGGCGGGCCGACCCTGCGCGGGTCGTAATCGAGAATTGCCTGCTTCTTTTCAAAACTCACTTCGGCGCGTTGGACGCCAGGGATTTGTGAGAGGTTTTTCTCGAGAAGCACGGCGCACGAACTACAAAACATGCCGTCAATTTTGAGAACGACATGGGCTTGTAAACTTTGTGCGGGGACTTCTGCCGGCCCATGGGTCTTCGTCACCGCCAGCGCCACCCAGCCTGAATAGTAAGGAAAGGCAGCCAGGACGACCACCAGCACGGCGACAAGCCAAAGCGCAGATCGATTCCAGCGGCCCACTGGCGTAGGCTCGCAAACGCTCCCGACCTCGCAAGCGCCACGAGGGCGGCGGTAGGCGAAGTAAAAACCAACGGCCAGCAACCCGAAGGTCGCCGCCAGAAGATACGGTCTCCACGGCTCGAAGAACCGGGAGGCGGCAAATCCTGTGAAACCGACGACCGCTGCAATCAGGGGCAAGACGCAGCAAAGTGATGCCGTTACCGCTGCAACTATCGCGCCACCCAGCACGAATTTTGATTTGTTTTTCTCTTCGGTCATATTCAACGCTCCTTCATCCAAAATCACAGGGGCTTGGGCGCATCCCCAGCCCTGACCTTATGATGCACTCTAGACTTGGGTCTAGAGTCAAGGACTTTTTCTAAGGCAGCTACCTTGTTTGAGCGTCCTGACCTCAATTGGCGCGCTCAAGCTCTTTGAGTACCGGGCAGGCCTTTTCGGGCTTGTTGCCCGAACGCTTCAGGTCCCGGTTGCATTTCCGCAAGGCGGCTTGGATATCGCTTTGCAGCTTGAGTAAGTCTTCCACCTTCTCACTGACGCGCCCGCGAGCCTTGCTCAACAGATCGCGAACGTGGGAACACGCCCGCGCGTCCGCCCGGCGCAGAATCAGGAGTTCGCGAATCTCGGTTAGAGAAAACCCGAGTTCCTGAGCTTTGCAAATAAACTTCAGTTCACGCACCCCTCCTTCATCGAAGACTCGAAATCCCCCTTCGCTACGACCCGGCGCCTTCAGCAGTCCTTCACGCTCATAAAAACGAATGGCGTGGACGCTGAGGCCGGTCTCGCGGGCGACCTGACCGATCTGCCAGCTTCCTGAGATAGGCGTGCACCTCCCGGAGACAATTATGCACTCTATAGGCCGGTCTAGAGTCAACCTTTTGATTCCCTGAAATCAGCAGGCCTCAATCTCAGGACGCACCAACACCCATAATTCAATTTTTCAATAGAATCCCGTACGATCCGAGGCCATGCCTCACTTCGGCATGGGCACCGAAGGCGGATACGTGCAATAGACGCCGCCCGTTTGTGAGGGCAGGTTCGGCGGAACCGCGATGACCAGCGGGGGGTTACTCTGCTGGTTAAAATCAAAGACGTCCTTCATATCGTCCGCGCGGTGGTCACGCGCCGTGAGATGCGGCAACCCAAAGCGATCCTCAATAAATTTCAACATCGAAGTGAAGTCGTAAGTCCGATGGGAAATATATCCCGGCTTGGCAAAAGGTGAAATCACCAGAGTGGGAACGCGCGGGCCATAACCAAAAGCGTCAACAGTGGGAGGAGGCACGTGGTCGTAAAAGCCGCCGTAATCGTCCCAAGTGATAAAAATCACGCTGTCTTTCCAGTACCGGCTTTCCATCAGCGCGTTCACCATTTTGGTTACATACCACATTCCCTGGGCGACCGGCGACATGGGTTCAGGAGGATGCTCGCTGTCGTTGAACCTGGGAATAATCCACGCAACCTCTGGCAGCGTGCCTTGTTTCAAATCAGTGAAGTAATTTTTCAGATCCACCAAATGCGCCATTTGGTCCGGATTGTCGCGAATAGACTTGAATCCCGGCAAAGGATTCCAGAGGGTGAATTCTTTCGGGTCAGGGTACCAGAGATAACGATTGGATCGGGATTTTTCCTGGACGTCCTGGGGCAGCGGCTCGGCCTCAACATAATACTTCCATGAAGTCCCCGACTTACTCATCAAGTCCATCATGGAGGCGAAACTGAATCCGGCCGGGTCGTCCAAATCCTTTTCAACCTGCTCTACGGACCCGGCGTTTTTAATCAGCCCTCCCGACTGCGCCGCCACCGTGTAAACGTGATTGGGAAGACTGGGACCGTTCAGCGAGGAAAAGAAACGGTCGCACAGGGTGAAGTGCCGGGCATACTCCCAATAATTCGGAATGTCGTGGCCGTCATAATAGCCCATGCTATACGGGCTACCCTCCGCCCAGACGAAACCATCCATCCTGCCGTTGTCGTAGGCTGCGTGAGCCACTTCCCATTCGTGAGCCAGATCGCAAATTGGCATTCCCTTGGGCATGTGAAAGGGAGCCACACACTCGCGCGAGCCGGGAAGTTTGGGACTACAAGTCGAGGGAGGAAAACCATCAGCCCCCGGATAGGTTCCGAAATAATTATCGAAGGAATGGTTTTCCTGAATGATCCAGACGACGTGACGAACTTTCTCGAACCCCGGGGGGACTGCCGGTGGCAATTTTGCTGCTGACCCGGCGTGCGTCGCCCGGCCAGGCTGATGACCGACTTGCGGCCACGCGTTCACGCACACAATGGTGATAAGGAAAATGAATAACACGATTTTAGAAATTCGCAACATGTTCACTCCACCTCCGTCGCGTCCACCGGATCATTTGGAAATTCGACAGTCAAGGGCAACTGGCAATCACTCAATGTCCCGAGGCTAGTTTTCGATCAAAGAAATCCGCCGCCGCGTGATAAGCGGCCAACCAAGTTCTGTGCAACAAGAACTCATGGATCTCGTCAGGGAAAACAAGTTCTTCAAAGTACACGCCCTGCTTGCGCAGTGCCTCCGCCAGGTGAACATTCTCACTAAAGGGTACGTTGCGGTCGTCGTCACCTTGAATCAACAGAACGGGCGAGCGCCAGGTTTTGACACTGGCGAGCGGCGAAGACTCAAACGCCAGGCGCGCTACGTTTGGATTGGCCTCCGGGTCATAGGCCGGAACAAAATTGCGAATCTCCAGGTTCCAATCGTGGACGCCGTGCATGTCCACGCCCGCGGCAAAAAGATCAGACGAGCGCGCCAGGCCCATCGCCGTCAGGTACCCGCCGTAGGAGCCGCCCCAAAGGCCAATGCGCTGCGGGTCAACCTCCGGGCGGCCGCGCAGGTAGAGACCCGCGCCCACGACGTCATTATATTCGCTCGCGCCCGTGGCGCCGTAGTTGAGGGCTTCGCGAAACTCCATCCCGTAACCGATGCCGCTGCGATAATTCACTGACAATACCACGTAGCCTTTGCTAACCAGGTACTGGTTCATCGCATAGGCATTATGATAATAGGCCATGTAGTGCCAGCCCAGCAGCATTTGCCGCCGCGAACCCCCGTGAAAGAAAACGACGGCAGGATGTCGCTCCCCCGGTTTAAGATTCGCCGGAAGGAATAGCTGGCCGTGAATCCGCATTCCGTCGGCGGAGGAGATGAATACCTGCTGCGGTACGACGAGCGAAGCTGCGGGGAAATCAGACGGAATAGCCCCTGGCGCGAGATCCTGGAGATCGCCTTTCCCATCCACAATCCCCGGCCGCGCCGGCCAGCGAGCACCCGAACGCAGTACCACGATCGTCTTGCCATCACTGGCCATAACTGGAGACCACTCAATACCAGTCCCACTGGTAACAGCGTTTGGTTGTCCGCCCGCCACTCCAACCCTCCAGATATGCCGCCGGTCGATATCGTTTTGATTCGATGCAAACAAAACTTCACTTCGGTCAGGGCTGAGAGAAGTGTGCTCGACTTCGAATTCGCCCGGCGTCAAGAGTTCCGCCCTGCCTCCCTGCGTCGAAACTGAATACAAATGAGTCCACCCGTCGCGCTCCCACGGGAAAATCAGGCGGCCGCCCGCGCCCCAAAACAATTGGTTGTCCGCCGGGACGCGGCGAAACACGCTGCCCCGCCCTTCTTCAGCTTTCCAAATCTCGCGGCCCGTGCCCGTATCCACATCGGCAACTCGAATCGACCACGGTTGTGCGGTCCGTTTGGGGCCGAAGGCGAATGCCTCGCGGTTCGCAGGCAGCCTGATAAACGCGATTTGTTTGCCGTCCGGCGACCAGACCGGTTCCATGTCGCGATCGACACTGGGGTCGAGATATCGTAAAACTTTATTTTGAAAATCGTACACGCCAACGAAGCTGTGATCGCCTCGCATACTCACAAAAGCAAGTGATGAACCATCCGGCGACCAGCGCAGGGCATCAACCTTCCCCTTGGAGTGAATGAGCTGCGCCGCTTTTTCACTCCCGGTCAGCTTGGCCAGCCACACCTGGTCTTTGTAAATGAAGGCCACACTGTCACCTTTGGGCGAAACTGCGGGCGAATGGCCTTCGCCCAAACGCCGCGGCGCTCCACCGCCCAACGCGACAGTCCAAATCGCCTGCTCAACCCCGGCGGTGAAACTGCGAGGATTTGGGTAAGTCCCCCCATTTTCGAAATCGCCTCCTCGAGTGTAGGCAATGGCGCTCGCGTCCGGCGCCCAGGACAATTCACCAACGTCCTGTCCATCGTCTTCCAGGTAATTTGTAACGGCCCGGGCTTTGTAACCGCCGGAACTTGCGGCGGGCTCGGCCACCCAGATATTACGCGCGCCACTCGCATTAAATACCCATGCGACTTTTCCGCCCGCAGGCGCAGCAGTGAGCCAATCGGGAAACGGCGAACTCATTACTTGTTCGAGGGTAAATGCTTTCTGCTGAGGCGCAGCGCCGGCAGAGGAGAAAAAAACGGCCACTACCACGATCACCGCCAGACACCTACTATCTTTGAATTTCAACATGGCGTAAAACTCCTTTGGCCTTTATTTCATACTTTCCTGGCGGAACGGGAGAAGAATCTGAATTAAACAAGTTCTCAGGGTCCTTCGTCGCGCCCAGAATCATAAACCTAAGATTAGAATCCATTAGGATCAGGTTTCAAATTCCGGAAGCCCATCGTACGCAAGGCGCAGTGTTGGGTCAACCGAAGAAAGTTGGCGTGTAAGCGCAAAGGACATGACTGTCATGGGTTGAGCCTGTCACAATTTTCTGGCTTGGCTCCCGTATTTTGAATTTTTTCCTTTTGCATATTCTCCTGGCCGTGAGACTATGGAGCCATGCCACGACGCCTAAGAAAAGGGAAAGAACTCCTGAACCTCACTACGGCTAAATATGAAGAACGATCGACCCGGCAACATATGCCTGAGGAAAAAACTTTCACCCGAAAACCAAATCAAAAGCCGGCGAAAAGCAAATCAAAACGTTCCTGACTTTTCCGAGGACCCATCCCGTATTCGGGAGGGGACGCGATTCTTCCCTTGATCGCAAATCGATGATGGTGGCATGGGCAACCCGTTCCTGGGCGGAGGCAGGCCGCGCGGCATTCAATTGGCAGTGAAATTTTTATTCCAGGAATTTTTGGAGCTGCTGAAATATCTTTCGCGCGTCTGGTTACCTACTCACGAATTCCGATATGCCGGACTTTAATACGATGCTGCCTGAAAAGACGCTCGAAGGCCGGGTGGCCATTATTACCGGAGGGGGAACCGGCATCGGACGCGCCATCGCGTTTGAGTACGCCCGCCTGGGCTCGAGTGTGGTGCTCGCGAGCCGTTCGCTCGAGCACCTTGAGCCAACCGCGCTCGAATTACAACCGCTCGCAAAAAAGTACGGCGCACGCGTTCTGGCACTCCAAACCGACGTGCGCGTTCCCGAACAAGTGGAGCGAATGTGTGATGAGGCGGTGCGCCAGTTC
Source organism: Terriglobia bacterium (assembly GCA_035934315.1). Taxonomy (GTDB): domain Bacteria; phylum Acidobacteriota; class Terriglobia; order UBA7540; family UBA7540; genus DASYXZ01. The sequence continues at coordinate 28,523 of DASYXZ010000291.1, forward strand.
GGCTCCATCGATATCATGGTGAACAACGCCGCCGGGAATTTCATCTGCCCTGCTGAAAAACTTTCCGTGAATGGCTGGAACGCAGTGGTGAATATCGTCCTGAACGGCACATTCTATTGTTCGCGCGCCGCCGGGCTGCGCATGATTGAGAGTGGGCGGGGCGGCAACATCCTAAACATCGTGGCCGCTTATGCGTGGACGGGCGGGCCTGGCACCATTCATTCGGCATCCGCGAAAGCGGGCGTGGTTACAATGACGCGCACGTTGGCCGTCGAGTGGGCGCGGTTTAAGATTCGCGTGAATGCCATAGCTCCAGGCCCTGTCGAAACTCCTGGCGCCGGCGGAAAATTATGGGCTGATGATGACGTGAGACGCGCCATGCTGAAGGCAATCCCACGGGGGCGCATCGGCGAGCCTGCGGAAGTGGCAAATGCCGCCGCTTATTTGGTTTCCAATTACGCCGACTTTATTACCGGCGAGGTTCTGGTGATGGATGGCGGACAGTGGCTGGGAAAAGGAATGTTCGGGCGTTGAATTTTGTCCATTGTCAGTTGTTCGCGATTCATAAACTGTACTCCCAAACCCAATCAGCCCATTGCAGCCAACACTACGCCAGGTTCAACGGCCCGAGCAATTCTTCCACATTCGTTTCATCCACAACAAGGCTCAAGCGATGCTGGTTCAAGTGTTCCTGCTGGTCAAAGGCCCGAAACAGCCGCATCTTCGCCACAGCATACTGCTCGTTCGAATCGAGACTACGCCCGTGGGCATTACACCAGGCTGAAATGGCCCGGTCGGAAACGAAAACTCTCAGGGTAAAAGGAGGGCGCTGGTCCGCGGTGATGACGAATGCAAAATCGCTCCCCGCACCCTGCCCCTCCGGGCGGTTCACCCGCCGTTGCGAATCAAAAAAATACTGATAAGAGACGCCGGTCTCCGCCGCGTAAATCTTGTAGCGGCGCCCCATCTTAATTTTCGAGTCGCCGGTCTTTGCAGGAGATTTCATCAATGCGAATTGAGGCTCGTAAAAGCACTCTGGAAAAATTCTACCGAGCGCGGCGGCCGGAACTCGATCGAGCAGCCGCGATCTCAGGAACGACAATCAGTTTCCCGAGTGAGCCGTCCATGTGGATATCAATCGTGCGCGCGCTCTGCTCGCTCTCAACACCTGTATTCAGCCAGCGACGTTTGATGTGACGCAAATCAGCGCGGACGTTCAGGTCGATCGCGCCATCAAAACTGTAAACGCCATTCACTTTCAATTTGGCGCCTCCCAGTTCGACTGGAGAATTCCCAAACACGACCCGACGATTCTGAACTCCAATAACCAAAGTGGACACCTTGATTCCCATTTCGCCGCGCGTGGGTTCAATGGTCCCCCAACCAGTCTGGCGAGCGACGGCCTGCAGCGGGTCGAAGTCGCCCAGTAAAACGTTTTTGACGCGCACCGTGGCACTACCCTGCAAATTCGTAGTCATTTCCTCATGGCTCAGGCCGCGCGTTTCAAAATGTCCTGTGCCGGAATAATTTCCGCGGACTTTTCGGAGCTCAACAGGCATATAACCAGCCAGAGATTTCAAATTTCCGTCCGTCATTGTGACATCGAGCGATACGCGAGCCGGTGCGCTCATCAGGTTCACATTGACCTGCCCCTGACCGCGCCCTCCAGCGGCGCGAAAAGTCGTACCAACCAGCCGAATGATACGGCCAGAAATCTCAACCGAGGTATTAAAATCGTCCAGGCTCAAGGACCGGTATGTGACAGTGGGAGCTGAGAAGTGTCCCCGAGCGTCCAGGGCGCCAAATAAATTCGTTGCTGCTGCGCGGCGGGCGTCGGAAGAACTCAAGCCCGGCAGGCGTTCGAGCAGAGGGATAGGCTGGCGTCGCCCCAGAGCGTCAAACCATAGCGACCCTTGCTCCAAATTTAGCGTGTTGGCCCTGACGTCAAATTCCCAAGGCTGGGCGCGGTCACCCTGATGCGCAAAACGGCCGGTGAAGACGCTCGTGCCGAGTACAGCCACGACCGGGTCAGCGGTGATGTGGCTTCCGGCCACCTGAATATGCACACGCGGTAGATTAATCGGTTCGGTCATTCCGGGTACCAGGAGGCTTGAGGAATTAAGATCAGCGAGCCCGGCTACCACGGGGCGCTCTAACGGCCACGCGGATCCTGAGAGAGTAAACGTGCCAGAAGCTGATCCGCGAGCGTCCAAACCTTGAACAGGAAGTATGCCGACGGCGCGTCCAAAGTTGAGCAAATCGTGCAGCGGCACGGACTTCGTGATGAGTGATATTTCGTAACGCGCCGGTCCACTTTCGATTGTCTTTGTGTTCTTGCTCGCACGTCGCCGGGTGGGCTTGAGAGGCGCAGCGCGGTTAATCGCGCCCTCGACGATCAGTTCAGCCCGAGGCGCCATTAAAATCCTGACCGGCGCGAGGCGCGCTTCCCCGTTTTCAATCCGAACGTCCAAATCGGAAATGGGGAAATCGCCCGACGGCGTAGTCAGTAGCGCTCCGCGGGCGCTCACAAACCCGGAGTAATGCCGGTCCTTCCACGGACCCTGAATGGTCAACAAAGCATTCACGCGTCCCGTAACCACAATGAGATTTGAATGACCGGAGAGGCGACGGCCGAGGGCCAGAAAATCTTCCAGGTGAGAACGCTCCACCGCCACTGCGAGGTCGAGCCGGGGTGACGATGGAATGTTGCCAATCGAACCGGTGAGGTGAAAGCGGGAATCGGCAAACGCGCCGTCCAGGCTTTCAATCATCACGCGGCCTCGAGTGCGATCGAACTCACCGCGAAAGAAGAGCGTGGCGAGCATCGGGTCGGAGGAAGGGACCTGGTCGGAGCGATGAAGCTGGCTTACGCTGCTCTGCCCATCGAATTTGATGTTGTGGAGCGAGCCCGTAAGTTGAATTTGCGCGTCAAGAATGCCGTATATCTGGGGATTGCGGCCGGTAATAAGAGGTACCCAATCATAGAAGAGAGCCCCTTGAGTCCGGAGCATCGCATCGAGAGGACCTCCGAGATCCGTTCCCGGCGTCCATCGACCTTCAAGCCGAACCAGGCCCGGACTGGGAAGAGAAAGGTCCGTTCGAATGGGACTTCCCTCCAGGCGAAAGGACAGCATGCCTTGTTGACGGTCAAAATTCACGCGCGCATTCACTTCGATTAATGAGAACGGCTTCTTATCGGCGTTCACGATAAAGTCAACGCGCGCGTCATCCGCAGTGACATCGAGATTTTCAAGGGCCTGCGCTGCTCCACCCTCTGTTTTTCCCGGAGAGGCCAGGCCGTTTTTCCGCAAAAAGCTTTCCACATTCCATTCGCCTCGCGCGTTGCGGACCAGGTTGAAACTGGGGCGCTCAAGATAGAGGCGGGCAATATCCAAACGAGTGTGCCAAAGGCTGCGCCAACGGAGATCGCAATCGATGCGTTCGACCCGGGCAAAGGGCTCAGAACCAAAGGCGGGGTCTTCTCGCACCGTGGCATTTTCTATGGAAAAACCCGGACGAGGGAGCAGGCGGTACGACACGGCGCCGAAAGTGACGGGACGATCGAGCGCGCGCTCAAGTCCCGCTTCAAGACGGCGGCGATATCGTTCCGCATTGAAGAAAGATGGGACGACCCAACACGCCAGTGTCAGCAGCGCCAAGGCGGCCAGGCCATTCCGTGTGTATCGGCGGGCTCGAGTTCTCATCAACGCACAAATTCGAAGGTCCGCCGCCAGCGGGTCTTGGTGGGAAAATGGATAATTAAATCAACGATCTGCGAAAGCTGTTGAGAGAGGGATGTCCGGGTATACTCGTCAGGCGGCGTCTCAAACGACCAGTAAATCAGCAGCGGACGTCCGGAGATCAGCTTGCGGGGCACGAAACCCCAAAAACGGCTGTCCCAACTTTGCTCGCGATTATCGCCCATGACGAAATAGTGATCAGGCGGCACCACCAATTCACCGTCCTTCACATAATTCTGGATGTCTTCGCTCCAGCGCGTCGTGCCACCCTGAATGAAGTCCGAGGCGGCGGGCGGAAAGTCATCCCCTGGACGAGGCTCACCGATATAAGTGTGGTGAACGAAAGGCTCATTCACCGGCTGGCCATTCACGAACACCTGCCTGTTGACCACACGAATTCGGTCGCCAGGCACACCAATGACGCGCTTCACAAAGTGTTCCCCGGGCTCGACCTGATCCTCATCAGTAGCCGGGTATTTAAACACGAGTATGTCGTCCCGGTGAATTTCTCGATAAGGTAAAATGCGCGACATCCACTTGGGATGGTACGCGAAGTCAAATTTGTTCACCAGCAGATGGTCGCCGATGAGGAGAGTGTTTTCCATTGACCCGGTGGGGATCTTAAACGCCTGGAGCACAAACGTGGTGCCGAAAATCGCCAGGATCACTGTGACCACCAACGATTCGAAAGTGTCGCGAGTTGATGACTTCCTATATTCTTCAGCCAATGATTTCCAATTTCTTCCCCAACCGATCGAGGAGTGCTTGCGCCGCTTGTTGCTCGGCGGCCTTTTTACTTCTGCCCCGGCCGCGCGTGGTCAGGTTTTTGCCTGCGGTCACTTCCACTGTGAACATCTTCTGGTGCTCCGGCCCCATTTCATCCACCACTCGATAATCGGCCGGGGGCAGTCGCTCCGCCTGCATGTGTTCCTGCAGCGCGGACTTGTAATCGATGGAAAACAATTCCTCCGCGCGACCGGCAAGATCAGGAGAAAGTATAAATCTTTCCACAAACTCCCGGGCTGCTTCCAGCCCGCCGTCCCGATAGAGGGCGGCGATTAAGGCCTCCAGCGCATTGACCCTGAGCGCGGACTTGGAACGCCCACCCATCTTTTCTTCTCCCCGCCCAAGGCGCAAGTATTCTCCCAGCTCCAGCCGCGCCGCAACCTCGGAAAGGTGCGGCGCCGCCACCAGGCTGGCACGGGCCCGTGAAAGTTTTCCCTCTTCATTTTCAGGGAACGTATCAGTAAGGCGCACGCTGACCACAAAATTGAGTATGGCATCCCCCAAAAACTCCATCCGCTCATTGTCCCGGGACCCGTCAGACGATTCCTGAACAAATGAGGAATGAGAGAGAGCTTCAAAAAGAAATTTAGGCTCCCGGAACCGGTAGCCAATGAGATCTTGAAGCCTTTCCAGGGAAGGTCCCGCCATGCGTGGATAACGCCGCCTGCCCTACCCAGCCAATAGTTTCAAGCTGGCTCGGGCCCCGACAGATTCTGCCGCGCCTTTTTGAACCGTCTTCCGGCATCCTGCTGCAACTTAATGGGCGGCGGGTGGCTTGGCTTGCGCTTGCCTCTTTTTCAATTCCGCGATCTGCTGATCAGCGTATTGCTGAATACCCGAGCCCTGGCCGATTTCCGAAGCCTTGGAAAAAGCAGCGATGGCATCGTCTAATTTATTTTGGTGCGAGTAAACCTCGCCCAGCCGATAATAATATTGGGGTGCGGGATGATCTGTAAGAACCAGTGCTTGCTTGAACTCCTGCTCGGCCTTCGCCAACTCATCCGCATCCATACCACCGGTCAATGTCATGGTGGCACGCTGCAGGTGAATCATACCCAGCGCCCCGTGGGGCTCGCTGGCAATACTGTCCTTGCGCTTCTTGAATTGGTCATCTGTTTCGTTCGCTAGTTTGGGGATTTTATCAATGAGCTGAAGGGCGTGACTAGCGTCCGCCTCCGCATCCGTAAGCTTTTTTTGTTTGTCGAGGTCGCTTCCCTGCATAAGTTGCGGCTGGGGAAGCATCCCTGCCAAAATAATCAAGCTCATCAGATTGTCCGGATTCAGCTTTAGGCTCTTCTCGCCTGCCTCCACGGTCTTGTTGACGTCACCTTTCTCCTGATACGCCGTTGCCTGGAGAGTATAAACGTAACTGAGCAGCGAACTGTTGGGATATTTCTTCTCGAAATCGCCTGAGAGCGAAATCACTTTATCAAGGTCCAGTCCGGCACTCAATTCTGAACCGATGGTCTGATAATCCTTAACCTCTTCTGGCGCCACCACCGGTCCGGTTGACGCCGGGCTGGCCGATTGCCCGGACTGGCCCGGTTTGGCCTGGGTTGACGGGGCGCTTTGCTGCCCTGGTTTATTCGAACCATTCTGGCCTGCTGCCGTCGTACCTTGTCCGGACATGGAAATCGGACGGGCATGAACCAGCGCGCCGGTGATTAGACTGGCACTTAAAGCCAGCAAAAGTCTTTTTGGAATTTTCATATTCCTTTTTATTCCCCCTACACAAAGTCCTTCAAAGCTGATACTTTTAGCCTACAAGAAACAATTCTCAGTGTCAATCTGAGGTAAGGCAAAGGACTCCTTGAAGATGTATTCCGAACCTCTCCTAAGAAGAATGGAGCGGGGGACGGGGATCGAACCCGCGACGTCCAGCTTGGGAAATTGGCCCTAGATTGAAAATACAAAACATAGGGTCTACGGCGTTGATTTTCGGCGACTTCCAACTCTCCTAGTTTCAAAAGATTCGTTTTGTGGCTCCGTTAATGGAGTATTAATGGAGTACAGATTTTCGGTTACTGACCTTCATACATCATTCAATGGTCGTTTGTGTTGGATAAAATTTCGCCGTGCGGAAATCGCGAACTTCACATACTCAATAATGCAAAGCGATTGCGATCCGCGCCAAGCCTACCCCCGGCGGCTAGCTCGGCGAAGGTTCCGAATACCAGTCAGGGGTTTGCTCGCAATCCGGTTCCAATAAGAGGGTTTTAAGGAATTGGGCAATGGCCTCGCCAAAATGTCTCGTCCGATAGCACACGCTTGGGAGTCACTGCCCCCTCCTCGCCGCTCCAGCGCCGCACATTGCCAGAGCCAGAGCCGACGCCGCTCCTAAGATTTTACAAACCCGATGATGTAGCGCTGGATTGCGTTACGATCATTAGGGGCGAGGTTGATAAATTGGACCCCTGCTCCGTCGGGCGGTATTTTGCGCACCACTTTGGCGCGCAGCCTCAATAGTTCAACAGCGCCAGGAAGTTTCAATTCCAGGTCCAATTTATGGCCCAACTTCAGGTCCTTAGCCTCCACCAGAGCCATCCCGCCTTCACTGATGTCCACACTGTTCGATTTCAAATGCCTTGGGCCATGGTCCTCCCATTTGCAGGTTACCGGAGTGCGAAAGATTAAACGCGCGTACCGTCTTTTCTCTTTCAAAAGCGCACTGCGAAGGACATTTACCACGCGGGTCAAACGCTCTTGGGTAATGGGCTTTCCCAGAAACATCGTGATACCTGCTTTGAAAGCCTCTCGCATCGTTTGGACGTCGTCGTTGCCAGTCAACATCAAGATGGGTACTTCACCGTTGGAGGGCGAGGCGCGAATACGTTGGGTTAATTCGAACCCGTCCAAATGAGGCATCTTGGCGTCCACGAGAATACCATCAAACTTTTGAGTGTTAACGAGCTCCGCCGCCAAACGACTGTCCTGCATGGTCACGACATCACAACCCAGAGGCTCAACTACGGCTTTGATCACATTCAAGATGGCTGGCTCATCATCAACAACCAAAAGTTTAAATGACATGGGTAATCTCCCTGTTAAGTTAAAATCGCTGCCCCTCTTGTGAAATTTCCCGGGCCGTGACATTCACCTGCGCTACTGCCTATTTTGAGCCGCGTGACGCATCCAGCACTTCGCGTACCTTGCGGGCCAAGGCGTCCGGTGTAAAAGGTTTTTGGATGAAAGCCATTCCCGCCTCCAGCCCGCCGTGGCGGACGACTGCGTCGTCGGTGTAACCCGACATAAAAAGCACCTTCAATTCCGGTTGCAGGGTCACCATCTGTTCAGCAAGGACACGCCCGCTTATCCCCGGCATCACCAAATCGGTTAACAACAGATGAAATTTCCCTGTGTGCTGCTGCGAAACCAAGAGCGCCTCGACGCCATTTGTTGATTCAAGTATATGGTAACCTTTCGACTCGAGGGTTGTTCGAACCAGTAACCGCACTGAGGGCTCATCCTCGACTAAAAGGATGGTCTCTGTGCCACGGGGCTGTTCGGCCTCGGCTTTCGCGGGCCCAACAACCTCGAGGGGCTTATCGACCCGCGGCAGATAAACCTTGAATGTTGTTCCGTGCCCTGGCTCGCTGTACACCCAGATGTGCCCTTCACTCTGTTTGATGATTCCGTATACAGTGGAAAGACCCAGTCCCGTGCCCTTGCCCTTTTCTTTGGTGGTAAAGAAGGGCTCGAAGATGCGCTTCTGCGTCTCTGCATCCATTCCCGTGCCCGTATCGCTTACCGTCAGCCTTACGTGAGGCCCGGGTTTCACGTCAACGTGGTTCCGCGCATAGGCTTCGTCCAGATCGACATTCGCTGTTTCAATAGTCAACTTCCCGCCCCGCGGCATGGCGTCACGGGCGTTGACGGCAAGATTGAGAAGGATCTGCTCAATTTGGCCCTGGTCGGCCTTCACCCGTCCCAAGCTCTGGCCCGGAATCGTGACCAAGTCAATGTCCTCGCCAATCAACCGCTTCAACATGGTATGCACGTTGGCGCTAACCTGGTTCAGGTCGAGCACTTGGGGCGCCAAAACCTGTTGGCGGCTGAAGGCTAGGAGTTGATGTGTCAGCGCGGCGGCGCGATCGCCGGCTTTTTTGATTTCTGCCACGTACTTCTGATTGGGGTCGTCAGGTTTAAGCTGCTGGAGTATGATTTCGCTGTAACCGTTAATGACCGTCAACAGGTTGTTGAAGTCATGCGCCACGCCACCCGCGAGTTGTCCCACGGCTTCCATCTTCTGAGAGTGGCTAAGTTGATCTTCAAGCTTCCTGCGCTCGGTAACATCGCGGGATACGACAATCACTTTCTCAGGCTTTCCTTCTGCGTCGCGAATGACGCTACCCTGCGACTCGACATACCGGATACTTCCGTCTTTAAGCAAGAACCTGTAGTCAGCTCTCTGCCCAAGACCCGTCCGAACAGTTTCTTCAAAAATTCGCATGACCTTCTCCCGGTCTTCGGGATGGATTT
>DASYXZ010000002.1:0-5478 GCA_035934315.1 Terriglobia bacterium
TTCAACATCAACTGCCGCCAGGCTTTGGGCAGGTGAAAATCCGCCATTGCCCGGGTGATACACTCAAGCAGCGCCATCGCCGAATACTCCGCGAACTTGTAGCCCGTCCCTGTCTTGCCGTTAAAATTTTCTATTGTATCATCAAGCCCGCCGGTGGCGCGTACCACCGGCACCGTCCCGTATTTTAAACTGTATATCTGATTCAACCCGCAAGGTTCATACCGCGAGGGCATCAAAAACATGTCAGCGCCGGCTTCAATCTGGTGGGCGATCGTATTGTCGTAAGCGACCTTGACCAAAAACTTGTCAGGATATCGTTCCGCCAGGGTGCGGAACAACGCCTCATACTGCGGCTCGCCAGTCCCCAGCGCCACAATGTAAAGGTCAAGGGCCATGAGTCGCTCGGCAATTTCCGCGATCAGGTCGAACCCTTTTTGCGCCGCGAACCGGGAGACAATTCCGATAACCGGGCGACCCATCACTGGCTTCTTCACGCCCATCTTTTCCAGCAACGCCTTCTTGCAGATCTCCTTCCCTTTCAAATCTTCGGGCGTAAAGTTGGCGGGAATCAGTTTGTCCGTGGCCGGATTCCAGTCGTCGTAATCCACGCCGTTCAAAATGCCCTGCAATCGGTCGGCGCGTTTCGCCAGCACACCCTCCAGGCCGTACCCAAACTCCTGCGTCTGGATCTCTTCCGCATATTTCCGGCTGACCGTGCTGACGAAATCGGAAAAAACAATTCCGCCCTTCAGCAAATTGACTTTGCCGTAGAATTCGAGCGTCTCCATCGTAAATAATCCGGCATTCAGCGAAATGGCGGACAGAATATGCGGAGAAAAAAGCCCCTGATACCCAATGTTGTGGATGGTGAAAAGGACGGGCGTGTTCTGAAAAAAAACGTCGTCATGATACAAATTCCGAAGGTAGATGGGCACGAGAGCCGACTGCCAATCGTGGCAATGGATCACGTCTGGGGCCTTCACACTTCGCTTCATGAACTCCAGGCATGCCAGTGAGAACGCCGCAAATCGCGTGGCGTTGTCCGCATAGTCCCCGCCTTTTGACTGGTACAAGCCCTCGCGATCGAAAAATTCAGGGCAGTCCACCAGATAGGTGTGAACACCCGCGGCTACGCCCGCGTCCTGGATGGAAGCAAACCGGAAACCGGAAGAAAGCGGCAGGGTGATACTCTGGTACTGCGGCATCGCTTTGCCCGGCTTCGTCATGCGGTATCGCGGCAGTAGAACGTCCACTTCGTCCCCGCCAGTCGCCAGCGCTTTGGGCAGCGCCCCAACCACGTCGGCCAGTCCCCCCGTTTTTGAAAACGGGACCCCTTCCGATGCGACAAAGGTTATTTTCATATTGCGTCTCCGCTATGAGCCGGGAAAGTCGATTAACCAGTTACGTTAGAAGATGAAGTCGCCAAAGTCAAGGCCAAGCTCCGCCGTGCTATGATGCTCGGCAGGAATTGCGGGCGTGCGCCCCGCTGTTCCCAATGGTACACTGTGCCTCATCCCCGCCGACAAAAATTAGGTCAGCATTTTCTTGCCGACTCCGGCTTTCGCCGCCGCATTGCCGATTCACTCAATGTGCGAACCGGCGATTTGGTGATTGAAATTGGAGCCGGCCGTGGCGCCATGACAGGCCTGTTGGCGGAGCGTGCAAGCCACGTTGTGGCCATTGAATTGGACCGGGGACTTGTCGAAAAGTTAAAAGAAATGTTCCGGGGCGATCCGCGTATTGAAATCCTGAAGGCAGATATCCTATCCACCGACTTCGCGGCCCTCTGCCGTCGTTATGAGACGGAAAAATGTTTTGTTTTCGGCAATCTTCCTTATTACATCACGTCGCCTATTCTTGACCACCTGGGAAACTTTCGAGATGCAATCCGGGACATGGCCTTGCTTGTCCAGCGGGAGGTCGCGGACCGGCTGATAGCCGCGCCGGGCTCGAGCGACTACGGATACCTTTCGGTTTTCGTGCAGCTTTTCTCCCAGCCCCGCTTCTTGTTTGCTGTTCCTCCCGGAGCTTTCTCGCCGCCGCCTAAGGTCCACTCCGCGCTGGTCGGGTTTCAGATTCATCCAAGGCTTCCGAAATTATCCGCAAAAGAGCAGGGAAAATTTTTGACTTTCGTTAAGCGCTGCTTCGCGCAGAAAAGAAAAAATATCCTCAACAACCTTTCGGGAATGGCCCCGCGCGCGCGGCTTGAACTGACGCTGGACCAGGTCGAATTGCCCGCCACCGTTCGCGCCGAACAAATGAGCATCGAGCAATTTGCTGAATTGTTTGCGCGGCTCGCCTAGTGTTTTGCCCTATCCAAATATATTCCGCCGCTCTGCCGCTCACTCTTTGCCCATCTCATTTGCTGCAAACTGCCGCTCGCAAAGATGTGTTACGATGTAATGTTTTTAAGGAGGCGCGCCATCTCTACAAACCCCGATAAATTACGAGCCATCCCGCTCGGAGGACTGGGCGAGTTCGGCATGAACATGATGGCTTTTGAGTTTGGCGATCACCTAGTGGTGGTTGACTGCGGCATAACGTTTCCTGACGCCGAATTACTCGGAGTAGACATCATCATTCCAGATATCACCTACCTGCGCGAGAACCGGGAGCGGATTCGAGCCATCCTGCTGACTCACGGCCATGAAGATCACATTGGCGCGCTGCCTTACGTGCTGGACGAAATTGATGCGCCGGTTTATGGCACGCCGTTCACACTGGCGCTGGTGCGCGCCAAGCTCGTGGAACACGGACTGGCGGACCAAATCGAATTGCGCGAGATGCACCCGGGCAAGCCCTTTGATGTAGGTCCGTTTCATGTGGAGTTCATCCACCTCACCCACAGCATTATTGAGTCGGGCGCGCTGGCGCTGACCACGCCACTCGGCACCGTCATCCATACCGGCGATTTTAAATTTGATCCCACTCCCACGGACCAGCACGTGAGCGATCTGCACACTCTCGCCGACTACGGGCGCAAAGGTGTCTTGGCGCTGTTCTGCGATTCAACCAACGTGGAGCGCCCGGGCATGACGCCCTCCGAGCGCGCGGTGCGCGAGCGGTTCGCGGAGATCATGGCGGAGGCCAGGGGCCGCGTGCTGATTTCCTGCTTTTCGACCTCCATGCATCGCCTGCAACTGGTTACCGATCTCGCGCACGAACATCAGCGCCGACTCTGCTTTATCGGGCGCAGCATGCACCAGAACGCAGAAATCGCCCAGCAGATGGGCCGGCTGCGCGTGCCCGACGGCCTGCTGATCCCGCCGCAAGACCTGCGCAAATTGCCCAGGAATGAGGTTGCCATAGTTCTTACCGGCTGCCAGGGCCAGCCGATGGCGGCACTCTCGCGCGTCGCTGTAAAGAGCCATCGCTTTGTTACGGTGGAACCGGGCGACGATGTTGTGATTTCTGCGCGCATTATCCCCGGCAATGAAAAATCGATTTTTCGCATGATGGACCACCTCTACCGGCGCGGCGCCCACGTCCATTATCAGGACGGCAGCCAGCCGCCCGTTCACGTTTCCGGCCATGCCAGCGTGGAGGAATTGAAGTTGATGTTGAACCTGGTTCGGCCAAAATACTTTATTCCCATTCACGGCGAGTATCGCCAGCTCTTCCGCCACGTCGAGACGGCCAGGCAATTGGCCGCAGTCACCGGGGAAATCTTCCTGATGGAAAGCGGCGACGTGCTGGAATTCGATGCCAAGGGAGCTCGCCGCACCGGCCGCGTGAAGGTGGGGCGCGTGTGCATTGACGTGGGAACGTTTGACGAGGTGGGTGACGTGATCCTGAAAGAACGCCGGCACATTTCCGAGGACGGAATCGTCATCCTGATCCTCGCCATCAACGAGCATACTGGAAAACTCGAGGCAGACCCCCAAATCGTCTCGCGCGGTTTTGTGGCGCTTGATGAGGCGAAGGACCTGATGGAGAGCGCTCGCGATGTAATTTTGAAAACACTGGAAAAATCGAACATTGAAGAGGCGGGCGACTGGGGCGTGATCAAGGATAAAATGCGCTCCGCCCTCCGCAAGCACTTCAACGAAGAAACCGGAAAGCGGCCCATGATTTTGCCCGTGATATTGGAAGTTTAGCGATTTTAGATTTTTGATTTGAAGAGTGTTTAGCAGACAGATTCCAATGGACGACTCTGGCGATCGCAAGAGATCTGTTGCGATAAATCGGCTCAAAGTCAAAGCCCAATATATCGTGGTAGCGATTGTTGTGCTTGTCAGTGGGGCCATAAACGTCTGCGCGCAGGAAGATCCATGCCTCAACCGCACCATCGCAGCAAGTGTCACCACCGAGACCGGACAACCTGTCAAAGGTCTGGTCGCTGCAAACTTTCGGGCGAAGTTTCGCGGCAAGTCGGTCGATATCGTTTCGGCAGACGATGAGGCAGGCTCCAGACGCATCGTGATTGTGCTCGATGCGAGCGGAAGCATGAGCGAGAGATGGCCGATCGAAATTAGTGTCGCGAAGGGACTGCTTACTGCCTTGCCCGCAGAGAATACTTTTGCTCTACTGACGTTCGCGAAGCAAGTTGAAGACCGGGTTGATTTTACTCAAGGACGAGAAGCAGTGTCGGATGACCTGGTTAGATTGAAAGCAAAGGACTGGACACTTCCCAAAGGGCATCTCCGTAAGACAGCTCTTCTGGATACTTTGGTCGCGGCGTTGGATTTGCTCCGGCCTTCGCGAGTCGGCGACGCAATATACCTCATCAGTGACGGTGACGACAACGCTAGCCTAACTAGTTTCTCTGATGTGAAGACCCTGTTTCTCGCGTCCGGGGTGCGATTATTCAGCCTTATAACAGTTGATGAAAGGGTGGCCCGCGGCGTGCAACTGGAAGGAGAGATGGGATTCCCTGCGCTTGAAGACCTAGTTAAAGCCACGGGCGGTGACTCAATCGAATTTACACCCGGTTTGCCCGCAGCCTCCGTCAACTTTCATCCCAGACCTTTGCCTATCACCGACGAAGACCGTGAGATCATGTCCTTAGCGGCACATGTTTTTGCACGCGAGATTTTTGAGTTCTATAAGCTCCAGATCAAATTGCCCGAAACGCCTGACAAAAGGGGTAACTGGAAGCTCGATGTTGTGGACCCTTTAAGTAAAAAGAACCCGCGTCTGCGCGTCGTCTATCCGCACAAGTTGGCAACGTGCCCATGATGGGATACGCGGAGATCAACGCTACTTGCGACTTGCTTCGAGCCTTCCGCAAAAGATTGCCGAGAGGTGACTGCGATGGAGCGAAAAACCCTGCGCGCGATGAGTGATTGACAAACCACCGCCCATGTATCTACAATGTGGATACATTGAAAACGTACAAAGAAAATGGAGGCAAGACAATGCGAGCCGCACTCTCCAAGTGGGGAAATAGTTTGGCCGTCCGCATCCCAAAGTCGCTTGCGGACTCCGCCCAACTGCGCGAAGGCGAGCCCGTCGAAATCAAGTCCCTACGCAGCGGGG
>DASYXZ010000003.1:0-31644 GCA_035934315.1 Terriglobia bacterium
AAACGGAATCGCTCGCTCAGTAAACGCGGAATAGGCGCCGGTTTCCAGCAGTTCTTTGGCGACGTGTCGCGTAAAGCCCATCGCGGCGCGCATGGGTCCAGAGCCGACACTCACCCGAGCGACCCCAAGTTTTTCAAGCTCTGCAACGGGCGGCGAGCCGGCAACCGCCAGGATATTAATTGGGCCAGTAATATCTTTAGCCAAGCGGTGGATTAATTCACGATCAGTCACGCCGGGAACGAAAAGACAATCCGCGCCCGCCTGGCGATAAGCGTTGGCGCGGCGGATGGCGTGGTCAAGCCGCGTGGCGGGTTCACCCACAGCGCGCAGGAAAACATCCGTGCGCGCGTTGAGCACGAAAGCGATTCCGGCTGTTGCCGCGGCTTCTCGAATCGCTTTGATGCGTTCAATCTGAAGCGCGATATCGGCCAGGACATTCTTTTCCGTACATGAGGCATCCTCAAGGTTCATGCCCACCGCGCCCGCTTCCATGACGGCGCGGGCGGTATCCGCAACCGCCTCCGGCGTGTCGCCATAGCCCGCCTCCATATCCGCAGTGACGGGAATGGAAACCACGTTTGCGATTCGCTTGACCACCTCCAGCATTTGATAGCGGCCAATGCGCTGGCCATCGGCGCGGCCCAGCGTGTTGGCAATGCCCGCGCTGGTGGTGCCGATGGCGCGCGAGCCCGCCACCTCAAAGATGCGCGCGCTTGCCGCGTCCCATGCGTTGGCGAGAACCAGGATGCGCGAGCCGTGATGCAGCGTGTCGAGGTGCAGTGCTTTAGCCTGAAGATCCGCTGTATTCATAATTCGTCCTCTTGCTTCCTAAGAAGGTCCCACCACCGAATTTGTGAGTGTTCCCAGGCCTTCCACCATGATGCTGGCCGTGTCACCGGCCTTCAGAAAAACCGGCGGCTTGCGGAAAACGCCCACGCCGGGCGGCGTGCCGGTGGAGATGACGTCACCCACTTCCCAGGTGAGGGATTGGGAAAGATAGCTCACGAGATAAGGAACCTTGAAAATCAGGTTTGAAGTGTTCGAGTCCTGCATCGTCTGGCCATTCAAGGTGAGCGCGATGCGAAGATTGTGCGGGTCGGCAATTTCATCGGCGGTGGTAATCCAGGGGCCGCAGGGAGCAAACGTGTCGCAACTCTTGCTGCGGAACCATTGTTTGTCGCTGAACTGCAAGTCGCGCGCGCTTACGTCATGCAGGATCATGTAACCCGCCACGTGCTCGTAAGCCCGGTCTTCACGGATATTTCGGCCGCCTTTGCCAATGACGACGGCAAACTCCGCCTCATAGTCCACTTGGCTGGAGTTGGGCGGCAGCCGGATCGCATCGCCGGGACTACAGATCGTGTTGCACGATTTCAAAAAGAAAATGGGCGATTTGGGCGGTTCGATTCCTTGTTCGCGCGCATGGTCGGCATAGTTCAATCCCACGCACGTGATCTTGCCGGGCCGGGCGATGGGCGCGCGCAGGTGCGCCGATGCGAGCGGCGTGAAAAGACCTTTTACTTTTGGCTTCGGATTCGGTGCTTCGGCCAGATCTTTGGTGATGGCAGCCAGCGCCCTGCGATACCTCCGGCCGCGGCGGAGAAGATCCACCATGTCTTGGGGTGGATTTCCCTCTTCGCGCAAAATATAAACGGCCGACGCGAGTTTGGGCTTCGAGATGCGCCCCTTGGCAAACATGCCCAGCGCAACTTCCACATCAACAATAAAACCGCCTTCGACCACGCCTACGCGTGATTCTTTCGCAGATTCATAGGTAACTAGTTTCATAATTGAGTATCCTTGGAATTAAGATTTGGGAGTGTTGCGAGCAGGCGTACATGCTTGACTTGCTCACTGCCCCGTCAACTTAAAAGAATAGCTGCCCGACCCGGCATCGAAAATAATATCACCATTCTTCTCCGCTGTGGCGCCCGTGAGGCCCGCATCGCCGGCCACGTATTGCCCCTTCGCAAAAACCTCGCGATCGCCCTCGGTCACCGTGATATCGGTCATGTCAATTTCCCTGGGGATGACGATTTTGGCGTCGCTGTTTACCGGGATGGTCACATCCAGCGTGATGCTGCCGGCCGAATGGGTCCACGACGAGCAAACCATTCCGCGGATGGTATCAATAGAGGCGCTGGCCCACGTCAAGTCCCTGACAATTTGCGGCTCGATGCGAATGTGCCGGTAGCCCACGCTTTCCTGGTCGAGATTAATTCCACCGAGCGCCCGGTAGAACCACGAGCCCACGCTCCCAAACATGATGTGGTCGTGAGAGTTCATTGACGGCCCCGTCTTGTCCTGCCAAAGTTCCCACAGAGTTGTGGCGCCTTTTGAAATCATGTAGCCCCAACTCGGATAAGTGGTTTGCGTGGCGAGGTCGTAGGCCAGGTCCGACCGCCCTGTTTTAGTGAGCGCCTCCATTACGTGTTTGACTCCGATAAATCCTGTGGTCAAGTGCGTATCATGCTGGTAGAGGATATCCCTGGCCAGGTTGCCCGCCACCCGGCCGCGGCGATCATTGGGGACCAGGTCCATGTTCAACGCCATGGCGTTGGCAGTCTGCGTTCCATTGGCGTAATTGCCGCTGGCGGGATCAAAGAATTTGCGATTGAACGCATCTTTAATTTGACCACCGAGCTGGGAATAGGTTTCCGCGTCGGAGGTTTTGCCCAAAACTTTCGCCACGCGCGCCAGCACTTGAACGTCATCGTAATAATAGGCGGCGGAAACGTAAGCGCCGGGCGTCTGTTCCACCGCCACCCAGTCGCCGTAATAACTGTAGCTCAGGATGTTGTCCGTGGCGCGGGTGCGAAGGTACTCCACATATTTTTTCAACCCTTCGTAATTTTCCTCCAGGATCCGCCGGTCGCCGTATTGCTGCCACATGTACCAGCAGAGCAGCGGGTAGGCCGTCCCCCAGGCAGGATCAGCAGGCGCGCTGCCGTAGCGGTGCGGGACGGTATCTGAAACCATGCCTTCCGGCGATTGGATGTCATGAATGTCGCGGATAAAATTTGTGTAGAAGGCGGCCATATCAAAATTCATCATGGCTTCCTCGGCTGTGATTTGTGCGTCGCCCATCCAGCCCTGCCGTTCGTTGCGCTGGTCGCAATCGGTGGGAATGCCGAAAAGATTGGTGAGCTGCGACCAGTGAATGAGTTTCTGAATCTGATTCAGAATTTGTTTTGAGGCGACAAAGCTCCCCACACTTTTAACTGCTGAGTGCACCACGCGCCCGCGTATGCTGTCGAGATTCGGCGCCCCGGGAAAACCTCTGACTTCGACATAACGAAACCCGTGATAAGTAAAACGCGGCTCGTAAACCTCCATGCCACCGCCGCCGC
The DNA here is from genome assembly GCA_035934315.1 of Terriglobia bacterium. Lineage (GTDB taxonomy): Bacteria > Acidobacteriota > Terriglobia > UBA7540 > UBA7540 > DASYXZ01. Next base: position 3,351 of record DASYXZ010000003.1, read on the forward strand.
GCAACGTGTAGGTGTCACGGGCCTTGGCGCTGCGAATGTTCTCGCGATTGATCATTCCATTATCGTAGATCAACTCCGCGAAATGCATGGTCACGGTGGCGCCGCGCGGACCCTTCACGCGAAGCCTCACCCAGCCGGACGCGTTCTGGCCCATGTCATACACATAAACGCCGGGCTGCGGATTGGTCATCGCCACCGGCGGCACAGTGTCCACCACTTGGATGGCCGGAATCATTTGAGCGGAGAGGGCTCCCCTGGGACCATCGACAGGTTGGGCGGCGGTCCACGACGCGTCATCAAATCCCGCGCGATCCCAGCCGGGAGTTTCCAAGCGGGCGTCGTAGGTTTCCCCGTCATAGACGCTGTCGCTCGTGATCGGCCCATTTTTAATTTTCCAAGCCGGGCTGCTCACAATACTCATGCGCTTGCCGCCCGCGAGCTCAATATTAATCTGGAGCAGCAAGGCAGGCGCTCCGTACCATCCGCGCCCCAGCATCACACCCACGGCGTTTGCGCCGCGTTTCAGATGGCGGGTGATATCATAGGTTGAATACAAAACTCTCTTGTCGTAGGTCGTCCACGCGGGATCGAGCACGTTCCTTCCAACTTTCTCACCGTTGATGCGCAATTCGTAATAGCCCACCCCCGTCACGTAAGCGCGGGCGCGAACCACGCCTTGGGGAAGCTGGAATTCGGTGCGAAGCTGATTGGCGCCGCCAATCCATTGCCCCTTCCATTCATCGCGCGAAAGCAGCCCCATTTCATAATGCGCAGATTCGCTGTAAGGGCTGGCGCTTCCATCCTTGTCCCAGTATTTCACTTTCCAATAATAAGTTTGGCCGCTCGCCAGTGGCTTCCCCTCGTAATCGATTTGAGTCGATTCGTCAGAAGTAACTTTTCCGCTGTCCCACTGGTCGCCCTGATCCTTCATCAGAGACTCAGGATGAGGAGAGACAAGCACCTGGTAGGCAGTCTGTGTTTCGCCGCGCCCGGTGTGCTCGAGCACCCAGGAAAACCGCGGCTGGAGCACGTCAATGCCCCGCGGGTTCGATAAATATTCGCATCGCAGATTGCTGGGAGCCAGCGGCCCTTCCGCGGCAAAGGCGGCGCCGGCGACCGCCATGATCCACCCCAGCATTCCAACCAGGAAAATTGTTCTCCAGTTTTGTCTTGGTTCAAACATGATTCACCTTTTGTCACATTGCGGTGTAGCCGCCGTCGATCATCAAATGCGTTCCGGTGATGTAGGAGGCCTCGTCCGAAGCCAAAAATAAAATAGCGGTGGCAACTTCGCGCGTGGTTCCCGCGCGCTTCAAGAAAGTCTTGGCCCCTTCCTCGGCGTTAAACTGCTCCAGCGTCATGCCCGTTTTTTCCATGTGGTGATACGAGGCGGGCGTGATGATGGTGCCCGGGCAGACGCAATTCACCCGGATTTTGTCAGGCGCGAAATCCATGGCCATACATCGCGTCATCTGAAGGATGGCCGCCTTGGTGGCGCTGTAGGTAATAAAATTCGGCTGGGCCGCCCAACTTGAAATTGAGGCCAGATTCACAATGGCGCCTCCTCCGGATTTTTTCATTGCCGCGACGGCATGTTTGGTCACCAAGGCGGTTCCAATCACGTTCACGTGCAGCGAGCGCTGCCAGTCTTCCACCCCAGCATCAATTCCCTTGAGGACGAAGACCGCCGCGTTGTTCACCAGAATATCCACCCGGCCATACGCTTTCACGGCTTCTTCCGTAATTTTTCGCGCTTGTTCTTCCTTGGAAATATCGGCGCGAACAAAATGAGCCTCTCCTTTTTTTTGTTTGATATCGGCAACAGTCTTCTCCCCGCTGGCCGGATCGATATCCGCCGCCACCACCTTTGCTCCTTCCCCGGCGAAGAACAAAGCCGTATCCTGGCCGATGCCGGAGCCCGCTCCGGTGATAATCGCCACTTTATTTTTCAGTCTCATGTTTCCTCCACCATGTGTGAAATGATTCCGGCGCCAAGGCCGGCAAATCCCGACCCTCGGTCCAACGCGAGAGCGGGAAGGCTGAGACGTGCCGAATCCAGCCTTGCCGCGCATAGAGGCGCTGCCCCAATCTTGCCAGGCCGCTGGCCAGCGCATAAATTCGCGGCCGCTTCATCACCAACGCCCACGCGCGCATAGCCGTCCGTTCCTTCACCAACGAGCCCGGCGGCTTGGGAGCGGGCGTTTGCTCCTGGACGTTGCTCCGCAGGTGGAGCAGCAAGTCAGGAATATTTATTTTCACCGGGCAAACGTCCCGACAAGCCCCGCACAACGATGACGCGAATGGAAGCTCGCGGGCTCCGGAGAGCCCGGTGAGTTGCGGCGTGATCAAGGCACCGATGGGGCCGCTGTAAACCCATCCGTAGGCGTGCCCTCCAATTTTTCTATAAACCGGGCAGGCATTCAGACACGCACCGCAGCGAATACAAAAAAGCGCCTCGCGCATTTTCTCGTCAGCCAGGGTTGCGATGCGCCCGTTATCCAGCAAGACCACGTGCATTTCGTCCGGACCGTCTTCACCTGCGCGGCGCGGGCCGGTCAGGAGCGAAGTGTATGAAGTCAACTTTTGTCCCGTGCCCGAACGGCCGAGGAGCCGCAAAAATACACCGAGGTCCGTGAGGCGCGGTATAATTTTTTCAATGCCCACCAGCGCCACGTGGACGCGCGGCGCGGTGGAGCAAAAACGAATGTTGCCTTCGTTTTCGATCACCACCACCGTCCCGGTATCCGCCACGATAAAATTAGCGCCGCTCAATCCCATTCCGGCTTTCTGGAACATCTCCCGCAGTGCTTTGCGCGCGATCATGGTGAGCCGCTCGGGCTCCGCAGTGGGCTGGGAATGGAGGTTGGCAACGAAAAGATCGGAAACATCCTGGCGGGTTTTGTGAATGGCCGGAGCGACGATGTGCGCCGGGCGTTCGCCGGCCAGTTGCAGGATAAATTCCCCCAAGTCGGTTTCAACGGGACGAATTCCCGCCGCTTCGAGGGCGTGGTTCAGCTCAATCTCTTCGCTGACCATCGTCTTGCCTTTCACCACTTCGCGGGCGCCGGCTTTTTTTGCAAGTTCAATAATGATGGAGCAGGCGTGTTCCTTGGTCCGCGCCCAGTGAACGTGTCCGCCGTTCCGCTCAACGTTATCAGCGAACTGCGCGAGGTATTGATCCAAATGCTCCATCGCCTCGTGCTTCAGCTCGCGGGCGCGGTCGCGCAGGCGCTCGAAGCCCGGCACCTGGCTGGACGCATCGTGGCGATTGGTAAACAGGCGCAGCGTGGAGGAACGGTAGGCATCCTGAAGGTGCGCATCCTTCAGGGCGGTATTACCACGCTCGTGGATTTCTCCGCTTTGGACTCCGGTTTCGCTCATATAGTGCGATAAACAGAAGATGGCACACCGTAGACAGGAAAACAGAGCAGGGCCTCAAAGATCGCGTCTTGAAGTTGCCCTGTCTACGGTCTACTTTCTACCGTTTACTCGTTTTTGGCCAGCAATTCCGCCAGGTGCATCGTTTGGAGCGGCAGTCCCTGGCGGTGGATCAAGCCGGCGAGGTGCATGAGGCAGCCGGAATCATTGGCCACCAGGATTTCCGCGCCCGCAAGGCTCGCGGCGCGCAATTTATCTTCCGCCATGGCCACGGAAACTTCCGGAAACTTCACGGAAAACGTACCGCCGAATCCGCAGCACAACTGATTGTCCTGCATCTCCACCAGCTTGATGCCGCGCACCGCGCCAATCAATTTTCGCGGTTCCTGTTCGATACCCAATTCCCGCAACAGGTGGCACGAGTCGTGATACGTCACGCGCCCAGGGAAGCTGGCGCCCACGTCTTCCACTTTCAAGACCTTCACTATAAACTCGGAGAACTCAAAGAATCGCTTTTTCAGGTCCATGGCCTGCCGCAGGCGTTCCGGGTCATCGGCAAAAAGTTCGGGATAGAACACCCGCACCATCGTGGTGCAGGATCCAGAGGGCGCGATAATGTATTCGGCGTCTCGATATTGGTCCATGACTCGCGCCGCCACCGCGCGCGCCTCTTCGCGAAAGCCCGTGTTGAAGGCGGGCTGCCCGCAACAGGTCTGCGCGGGATTGAAAGTCACTTCCACTCCCAGCCGCCGCAATACCTTGACGGCGCATTCCCCCACGCGGGGGAAAAACTGGTCGCCCAGACAGGTAATAAAAAGTTCTGCATGAATTTTTTGTTGGGCCATCAGACTCAGAACCGGAAATAAATTTAAATATGGAAAGCTCCCGCTAAACCTCCGGGCCGCGCACCCGGCTTTGGCCCATCTTCAAGAATTGATTGCTTTAGGGCATGGTTTGAATCGTGAATGGGCAACGCTACTTGAATTCGAGAGGCAGGTCAAGTAGAGCCGGTAAGGGCGGTAGTGTCATTTGCGAGACACCGCCCGCTTCCAACTTGAAAATTTATTCTTCATCGGTCATCATTCATACTTCAGATGAGCGTACGCGAGCGGCTTTTCAGTCTGTTTCGGCTATTCGCCCTTTTCACAGTCATGGTGGCGGTGGCGCTGGTGAGCGCGATCACCACCATTCGTCTGACGATCCACGGCCATCAGGAGGAGACTCCGAACCTTGTAGGCGTCCCGCTTGATTCGGCTGAGCGGATCACCAACGGCCTGGGTTTGGAACTCAAGGTCGAAGACAAGATTTTCAGCGATAAGTACCCTGCCGACCAGATTGTTTCGCAGGCCCCTCAGCGCGGCTCGCGCGTGAAGGTGGGTCAGCACGTTCTCGTCCTCGTAAGTCTGGGGCCGCCTCGCATGAGGGTGCCGGAACTTGTGGGCGACACCGAGCGCACCGCGCAAATAACCGCCGTCCAGCGTGGATTAACAGTAGGTGACATTGCCGCAGTGCACTGGCCGGGGAGCGTTGCAGACCAGGTCATGGCGCAGGATCCGCCGCCTGCCAAGGCTGAGGTGCACAGCCCTGCGGTCAACATCCTGGTCTCACTCGGTGATCCTCCTCCGGCGTACCTCTGCCCAAGATTCGTTGGCCACACGCTTTCCGACGCCAGCCGGACCCTTGAGAAATCCGGTTTTAATATTGGACATATTATTCCCGTACCCACGGATGTCTCCCCTTCCGGCACCATCCTCTCGCAGACGCCTCCGCCCGGAAGCAAGATTGGCCACGACACTCTTTTCGATTTCCAGGTCGCCGGGCCACCGCAGACCGTCCAGCCCGTAACTCCTCCTGCAACTCCGCCGGCTCCCGGCGTGCCCCCGCAATAGATTGTTGCGCCGTCATCTCTTACGGCAATTCGGCGAAGGGCATGGTGAGGGGGGGCTGGGCGAGAAAGGGCAGCCGCGTGATTTCCTTGACCGCGCGGGCAACATATTTTTGCTGAACGGGTTCGAGCGTCATCACAAAGGGCAGATGCTTTTTCGGATGATTGGGTTCCTGAAGCACCGAATCAATGTTAATGCGGTGCCGGGCCAGAATGACACAGACTTTTGCCAGAATGCCGGGGCGATCGCGGACGACCAGGCGCATGTAAGTGCCCACCACGCTTTCCCCGGAGGTCACCACTTTGGCCGGGTGCCAGTTCGTATAGCCGAACGCCGAAGTGCTGTGCCCTCCGGCCACAATGTCGCGCGAAATCTGCACGACATCAGACAACACGGCGACGCCCGTAGGCTCGCCGCCCGCACCGCGCCCGGTGATCGTGGTGTTGCCGCCTTTATTACCCACCAGCAGAATACAGTTGGTGGCGCCCAGGACGCCGGCCAGTTGCGCGGAACTCGGGATCATCATGGGGCGCACGAAAACTTCAAGGCGCCCGCCCGCGCGCCGACGGGCGCCGGCGATCAATCGAATCGTGTGGTTCAGGCGGCGGGCGTAGGCGAAATCCACTCCGTCAATCCGTGTTATGCCCTGCACGGGAATATCTTTCACGCTTACTGCGTGGCCAAAACAGAGCATGGCGAGAATGGCGATTTTGTAGCGCGCGTCGTAACCTTCAATGTCCATCGTGGGGTCCGGCTCCGCAAAGCCCTTGGCCTGGGCCTCAGCCAGAGTTTCGGCGAACGAGCAGCCGCGCCGTTCCATTTCCGTCAAAATATAGTTGGTGGTTCCATTCAAGATGCCAAAGACGGCGGTGAAATGCTCGCTCGAAAGCCCTTCGCGGATGGCGTGAAGAATGGGGGTGCCGCCGGCCACGCAGGCTTCGATCCCCAAGTTCACTCCTGCCGCGCGGCTTTTGGCCACCAGCTCCATGCCGTGTTCCGCCGCCAGTTGCTTGTTGGCCGTCACCAGATGTTTGCGGGCGTTGAGAGCCGCGAGCGCGATGGCGCGGGCGGTCTTGAGTTCTCCCACCAGCTCCACCACGATGTCGATTTCGGGGTCGCGCACCACGCGCTTCCAGTCGTGGGTCGTTTGCACCGTCCGCCCCATCCATGTAACGTCCCGCTTGTGGATGGTGCGCGAGCAAACGGTTTTCAATTCCAGGGCGCACCCCAGGCGCCGTTCGATTTCCCTGCGGTGCTCGAGCAACACTTTGATGGTTCCAGTTCCCACCGTGCCCAAGCCAATTACGCCGAGGCGAATCGTCCGGCGGAGCGACTGTGAACCGCGAAGGGTGCTGGTGATTCGATTTGCCATATTCACCACTCAAATTCAACGCGCGTTCGGCGCGTCGCGAATTCATCGTAAGGTGTAATCCGGAGCGTTCGAATAGCTTGCAGCTCGCGGATGTAGGCGAGAACGATGGTTAGAACATTTTTCTGTTTGCGGTCGAAAAAAAGATAAGGCTCCGGAAGATAGAAATCTTTTTGCGGGCCGGCCGTGGCATAACGCCCGATAAACTTTCCGTTGAGATAGAGCAACGCGTCCCGCTCGGCCTCAAAGGAAAGTTTCAAGGGGACCGACCATTCTTGGGGCGGAGCTTCCAGAGTAAACTCTGCGCGACACCAGGTGAATACGGGGGTCAATTCCTTTGAGGAAGCAACGCCCGATAAGGAGACAGTCTGGCCGCGGGGAGAAAATGCCGGGTCAAGTTCTCTCCCCTTTATTGGCCCCGGAAATAGTTGAACCTGCCAGGAATCAATCGCTGCGCCGGTCTGCGCGTCTGTCCCCAGGCGGACGGATTCGATGCCGTGCAGTTCGCCGATGTTGGCGCCGAAATTAGGGCTGCCGAAAAGCTCGTACACAATTTCAATCAAGTTTGCACCGGCCTGGGTATTTTCCGGCAAGGGAATTTCAACCTGCTTTTTTGTGTTGGACGCTTCGCTCACCAGCTTGCCGTTCAGGAAAACTTTTTTCGCGTCGTCGGCGAAAGCGGAGATGAACATTTTGGGCTGGCCGTTGACGCTAAACTGCGCGCGATATTTAACGTACCCGTAAGGCAGCGGGCCAAGGTCTTCCAGGGCGCGGAGCGGTGTGTTGATCCAGGCGCCCACACTGGGATCGAATTTTTCCTCCCATGTTTCCACTTCGCTCAACGAGAAAGACCGCGTGGGCGCCGGCGGCGTTGTGACATGCAGGCGCGCTGTCCGCCAATGCCGGTCGTAGTTGAACTCCGTCGGGGCGCCATCGGCAAAACATTTGGTGGGCAGCGGAGGCAGGAGCACGGTGAGATCATGTTCGCCAGGGGAAAATTCCAGGTCCACATAATTTGTTTTCTTCGTCGTCCCGCTATCTCCCAACATGGCGATGTCCGAGATAAACGGGACGGAATACGGTTTGGTATCGTCGGAGCCGGGAATGAGTTTGGGAGAAAATTCTCCCGTCCAGGTCCGCAACGCTCGTTCGCGCGGAAGCACAATCACCAGCAAGTGGTTGTTGACGAGGAGAATTTTTTCCGGCTTATCCAGGCGCAGGCCAATCACCACGGATTCGTATTCCTCGTCCCAGTATTGATAGACGGTTTCGCCCTCCACCTGCGGCTCCTTTAAAGTCGCCAGGCCGATTTCCACCAATCGTCCGGGCTCGTCGTACAGAATCAAATAGTGCCGGTCAAGATTCAGGCCGTGGGCCAACACTTCCGCCGTCGAGTAGCGAAGCTGGCTGCCGGCGATGGGCACCTGCACACCCAGCATTTTCATTTCCCGCGGACCGATTTCCAGTTCGCCTTCACGCGGCGCCGTGATGGGACGTAGCGTGGGACTGTTGGGATCGTGGAACGTCATCTTGAATGTGTGACCGGCATTCGCATTCTCGCGCACAAACACCACGGCGCTCTTGCCATTCACACGCTCCGTCACGCTCACTTCTTTTTGTGTCGAGGATGGTGCAGATTGCGGCATTTTGGCGCGGGTCAAAACGTTTCCGTACATTCCAAGAAAAGCGCCGATGCCGCGCGCCGCGTAATATTTTTCCCAAAGTCCGCCGGGCTCGCGCAGAGGCGCGGCGTAGTCGTAGGTGGTGGTTAAATTCTTTGCCGCCCAATCGAAATTTGTTCCGCCGAATCCCATGTAGTAGCTGAAGTAGGTGACGCCCTGCTCCATCACCGTTTTCGAAAGCAGGTTGAGCTGCGCGCCGTTCACGCCTTCCTGGTCCACGGAAAGTTTGCCGCCCACCTGGCTGAACCATCCCCCCTGCAACTCCGTCACGCCCAGCGGGGATGCGGGCTCCTCCCGGCGCAGTTTGTCGAGGGCGGGTTCCACCTGCTTCAAAATATTCCAGCGCGGATAAAAGTTGCAGGTGTCCATGATGCGCGCCATGTCCGCATCAGAGTTTTCACGAGCCTGCCGCGTCCAGCAGGTAATGATGGGCACGTCGATGCCGCCCGTCCACGCCATCTGGGCGAGGGCGCGGATGTACTCCTTCCGCTCGGGGTCCGGCAAGGGCGGCCTGAAATCATATTCGTTTTCCACCTGCATCATGATGATGGGTCCGCCCACCGTCACTTGATGCCGCTGAATCACGGGCAGAACCTGGCTGTACCAGTGCCTGGAAGTCTTGAGGCTTTCGGGATGGTTCGAGCGGAGCGGGAATCGCCGGGCAATCACCCAATGGGGGAAACCGCCCGCGTCCCATTCCGCGCAAACATATGGCCCGGGCCGCGCGATCATCCAAAATTTCATTTCCGCGACGAGCTTGATGAAATCCTCAAACTCGCCCAGGTCCGCGCGGCCTTCCTGCGGTTCGTGATAGTTCCAGAAAACATAAGTTTCGATGGTATTGAATCCCGCCCGCCGAAGTTTTTGCAGGCGGTCGCGCCACAATTCGCGCGGGCAGCGCGGATAGTGGAAAGCGGCGCTAAATATGAAAGCGTCTTTGTCGTTGATGATGAAGCAATCGGCGTCGTAGCGGATCAGGTGCGGGTTTTCGAACTGATCTTGGTCTTGCTCCGGCACGAGGATGGCGAAACGGTGCCCGCCCGGAACGCCCAGCTTTGCGGCGAGTGGCGCGCCGAGAGCGGATTGGAGAAATCGTCGTCGCGTGGGTTTCATAAAAAATTGAGAACTCTAAAAACCAATCCTCCGGCGGGCCTTAACAGGCGGAGGGGGAGGCAGCGCCATGAGCCACCCAACCTGAAATAACAATTGGTGATCTCAAATTTGAGGCTTCAATTTGAAACCTCAAAGGTTCGGCACCGATTCGGATGCCTGAATCCTAAATCCTGAATCCTTGATCCTTTATCCTATCCCTTCCGAAATTGCCGCATGTGCCAATCCGACTCCCACATATTAAAGAAGCCTTCTTTGAACGGGTGCTCCTTGATTAAATCCTCGTTCAACTCGATTCCCAATCCCGGTTTTTCAGGCGGGTAGAAATAACCATCGCGAGGGCGCGGAGTGCCCGGCACGGCGTCCACCACCCAGGTCTCGGAAAAGTCATCGAAGCATTCCTGGACTTTGATATTGGTGGTGCAGAAATCAAAGTGGATGCTGGCCGCCGTGCAAACGGGCCCGTTCGAGTTGTGCGGGGCCATGATGATGGACCGCATGTCGGCGATGGCGGCTATCTTTTTCATTTCCATAATTCCGCCCGCGTGGACGACGTCGGGTTGAAAAATATCCACCGCGCCGGACTCCAGCACCTCGCGCACGCCCTGGTGGGTGAAGCAGCGCTCGCCGGTGGCCACGGGCAGATTGACGTGTTCCGCCACCTTGATGAGTGACGGAACGTCTTCCGGAGCGCACGGCTCTTCAATCCAGCCCGGGCGGTAGGGTTCAAGCATGCGCGCCACATCGATGGCGGTCGACGCGCTGAAGCGCCCGTGCATTTCCACATAGATTTCAATGTCCGGCCCCACGGCCTCGCGCAAGGCCGCGACCAAATCCACGGAAAGTCTTTTCTCCTTGTCGGAGATTTCAAGGCCGCCGGGGCCGAACGGGTCCACCTTGAACGCCTTGTAGCCTTTGTCCAGCACTACCTTGACGCGCTTGGCAAACTCCTCCGGCTTGCGCTCCACGGTGTACCAGGCGTTGGCGTAAGCCTTGATTTTTTCGTGGCAACGCCCGCCCAGTATTTTCCAAACCGGCTGGCCGCAAGCTTTCCCCACGATGTCCCAGCAGGCAATCTCGATGCCGCTCATCACGGTGGTGGCGATGGCGCCGCCCCGCCAAAATTCATTGCGATACATGCGCAGGCACAGGTCCTCGGTATTAAAAGGGTCTGAGCCGATCACATGGCGGCGCACTGCGCCTTGAATGTAGCCCAGTACGCCCTCTTCGCGGTTTTGCAGCGTACATTCGCCGATGCCCACCAACCCTTCATCTGTTTTGACTTTAAGGAAGATAAGATTTCGCCAGCTCGTTCCCAACACCATTGTTTCAACCGAAGTGATTTTCACGTTGGAGCCTCTCTAAAAATTTTCACCCGCAAAGTATCAGGGCGAATTGAAGTATCTCCCGACCCGATGGAGGTGAGTTGAAAAATTTAGCCGAAAATTGGATTTAAAACAATGAGGGATTATTATTGTCTCTCCGCAATTCCGTTGAACTGGCACTTCCCCTAATGGCCAACGCGGGGTACTCTAAAGCCGTTCGCAACGAAGCCAAACGTCAGATGAACCGAGGTGCCCCATGAAGAACGAACACGAATTCGCCACGCTGGCCGTTCACGCCGGTGAAGCTCCCTGCGCGGCCACCGGGGCGCTCGACACGCCCATCTACCAGTCCACTACTTTTGTATCTGTTGACTCCGATGAGATGGCCGCCGTTTACGGTGATGAGAAGTTTGGATATATGTACACGCGTTATGGCAACCCGACCATCAGGGCGCTGGAAGAAAAAATGGCGGCGCTGGAAGGCGGTGAGGCCGCGCTGGCCACCGCGTCAGGCATGGCCGCCATCTCCACCGCGATTCTCGGCTATGTCAAGACCGGCGAGCACGTGGTTTCGGCGCGATCGCTTTACGGCGCAGCCTACAATTTCATGAACAAAAAACTGCCGCGCATGGGTGCATCAGCCACGTTTGTTTCCTCGCCTCGCGTCGAGGATTTCGAGCGAGCCATCCAGCCCAACACGCGCCTGATTTATTTTGAGACGCCCAGCAACCCCATCATGGAGATTCTTGACGTGGCCGGAATCGCGGCTCTGGGCCGCGCGCGCGGCATCCCCACCATGATTGACAACACGTTTGCCAGCCCGGCCCTTCAGCAGCCGATTGCTTCCGGCGTGACCGTGGTGGTTCATTCAGCGACAAAATATCTTTGCGGGCACGGCGACGCGATGGGCGGCATTATCGTGGGCCCCAAGGCTTACATTTCTGACCTACTCCACGAAGTTTTTCGTGATCTCGGCGGCGTGATCAGCCCGTTCAACGCCTGGCTGATCCTGCGCGGCATCCATACTCTTCATGTGCGCATGCCCGCGCATTGTTCGAACGCACAGCGGATTGCGGAATTTCTCGCCCAGCATCCCAAGGTCGAGCGGGTGAATTATCCCGGCTTGCCGAAAGATCCCGGGCACGAGTTGGCCAGGAAGCAAATGAAGGCGTTTGGCGCCATGATCAGTTTTGAGGCCAAAGGCGGCTACGAGGGCGGCAAGAAAGTGATGGACCGCGTAAAGATTTTCGCGCGCGCCGCGAGCCTGGGCGACACGCGGTCGTTGATCGTCCACTCCGCCTCCACCAGCCACCGCGCCGTGCCTCGCGAACAGCGCGTGGCCATTGGCGTCACGGATGGCCTCGTGCGGTTGTCCGTGGGCATCGAGTCGGCCAACGACCTGATAAAGGACCTTGACCAGGCGCTGGCCTTTTAAGGAACCGTCCAGCGGAGGACAGGCGAACCTGGAAATTCTCCAGTTGCCCTGCATGAGGTCACGGTAGTAATCTGGCGACGGCCATTTTTTCATCTGGAGACCTTCGTCATGCGGATCGAATTCCGGCTGGCCATAATTCTCAGCGCGATTCTCCTGGCCGCTTCGTGCGGTGGCGGCTATGCGAATAATAACCAGCCGCCCGCGCCGGTTACTCTCCAGCTTTCAGCCAGCACTTTGACAGCGACGCAGGATGGATCGCCCGCCACGGTCAATGTCACATTGGTGCGTCCTTACGGCAACACGAACTCCATAACCTTGAGTGTTACCGGGCTGCCCACCGGCGTCACCAAAGTGATCACTTCTCCGGGAACAGGCAACACAGGAATGATCTCTTTTGACGCGCAAGGCGCGGCTGCCGGCGCCTATTCGGTAACGGTCAATGCCACTGACGGCGTGACGAATGCAACCGCCGCACTCACGCTGGTGGTCGCGATTGTGACCACCGTCCAAAACACCGTTAACACGAACGCAGGAGTCAACGGAAGGCTGCAGGAATTTATGGCCACGTCGTTCCAGCCGGCGGAATGGGATTATCAATTTTTCATAAATCATCCGGATATCACGCCGCTCACCAATCTCGGCCCCCGGCACATTAGGATTCAGGGAATCTCCCAGGCGGTTCCGATGAGGGCGAATTCGAGTCCGCAGCAGCCCACGGATTGGAATTTCACGATGCTTGACGATGTTGTGCAGCCCATCCTCGCAGCGGCGGATCATAGTCCGGAATTCCAGATCGCCGTGGCCCCAAGTTTCATGAATGACGCGAGCGGGCATTTGGACATCACCAACCATCTAAATGATTTTGTCCAGTACTGCGCCAATCTGGTTCGGTATTACAACACCGGCGGATTCACCTGGGGTGGCACGCTATTCAAGTCGGCAAGCATGAACAAAATCACCTGGTGGGGAATTTTCAATGAATACAACATCAATGGCCTGACTCCGGCTCAGTATGTACAAGTGTACAACGCGGTTGTGCCTGCCATGCTTGCCGTGGATCCAACTATCAAGTTCTCGGCGCTGGAATTGGCAGATTTCGACTCCGGCTCCGGCGATCCGCGGGTTAACCTGCCCACTTTTGTGGATCCTTCGAATCAAGGCGGCGTCAACGCGCAGGTGAATATCGTTTCCACGCATTTCTATTCTTCGTGCAATCAGAGCAATCCCGACACGCAACTCTTCAACTCCGTGGCGGGATTTGCCAGCGATGTCACTTATTTTTATCAGGAGCTCAAGTTGCGGCCCGACCTTGCCAACGTTCCCGTCTGGGTGACGGAAAATAATGTGAATGCCGATTTCGACAAGGGTGGAGGCATCAGCGCCTGCAACGGCACCGCATTTGTTTTAGACCGTCGCGGCACCAGCGCTTTTTTTTCGGCGTGGCGGCCTTACGTATTCTCACAACTGGGCAAGGCGGGAAATCAAGCTCTTTACCACTGGGACTACGACGCAGACCAGCAGTATGGCGAAGTGGATTTCAACAGCGCGAATAAGTATCTGAGTTACTGGGTGGATTACTACCTGGCGCGATATTTCCCTTCGCCGCCCGGCTCGAACATCCTGACAGTGGACACAACGGAAACGACTACTGTGGAAATCCTGGTCACGCGAAACGATGACGGTTCCGTGGTCGTCATGGTGGCGAACCACGCCGTTCATTCTTCGAGCGACAACAATGGAACGGGCGATCCGCGCACGGTGGTGGTGGACGTTTCCTTGCTCGGAGCGTTCAGCTCCGCCACCCAACTGACGATTGACGCGAACACCGACCCCGCGAACGGTCCCACATCAGTGGCTGTTACCGTAACGCCTCGCATGACAGTTACGCTGAACGGCTATGGTGTGAGTTTCCTAGAATTTAAGCCATGAGGGCGCGGGGCTCTAGCCGCCTTCCAGTATTGCTTCCGCGTCGATGGTAATTTCCACCAGATTGCCCACCACCACACCGCCCTTGTCCAGCACGCTGTTCCAACTCACGCCGAAATCGTGACGGTTGAGGGTGGTTTCGGCAAAAAATCCCGCCCGGGTTTTGGGGCCCTTATCGACGCCATTTTCCCACCACGGCGTCTGCCATTCTCCCAGGTAACGAACCTTCAGGCTGGCCTCTCGCGTAACGCCCCGAATGGTCAGGTGACCCCGGACCACATAGTCATGGTCGCCGATGATTGTAACCTGGATACTCTTGAAAATTATTTCAGGGTGATGCTCGACATCCAGAAAGTCCCCGCTGCGCAGGTGCGCGTCCCGGTCCGGTTCGCCCGTCCAGATGGATTTGGCGTCAATCCGAACCTCGGCCTGCGCGCCCTGTGGATTTTTTGGATCATAGACAAGCTTGCCCTTTATATTTTTAAAATGGCCGCGAACGTAGGTGACCATCATGTGCCGCACGCAGAATTCCGCAGCGGTGTGTCCGGGTTCGAAAAACCATTGGGCCATAAAGGAGCCTCCTTAAGTATTGGGGACGGTTTGTCATCCCGCTGGATTTTCGCCATCGCGATGGGCAGCCTTATGAAACCTGGCGACGAGCCAGAATACGCCTTCCAATAAGAATCCTACCGCAAAACCATAAGTAAGGTTGGTTTTCCAAAGCGAAATGACTCCCACGCACACGGCAATTAAAATAAAAACACGCCGGGTCACAATGTCGCGAATCAGCGCCGCGTGTTGGACGCCCACGTACATCAGAAACACGCCCAAAACCGCCGTAGGAATCAGGTGGAGAATCCCCACCGCGCCTTCGCCGAAAAGAGCAAACAAAAGACATGCCACTCCGATCACATAGTTCGACTTTTGCGTGCGTGCACCGAATCTGTAATGGGCCGTGATCCCACCGGAGCCGTGGCAGGTGGGAGCGGAAATGAGCATCCCGCTCCCCAAGTTCATCAATCCGATGCTCAAGCTCAGGGCTTTCACCGTCACGCGGCGCGCCTGCGGCCCATAAAGAAGGTGGGCGGTATTCTCCGTGGCCACAATCGAGTTTCCAAATGTTAGTGCAAACTGGGGCAAGACCAGCGCCAGCAGAACACTCTTCATTTCAGCGGCGCGGGGATGGAGAATCCCAAGCGGGACGGGACCCCAACCGGGAGACGGCAAGGCGTGCCAGTTTGCCAAAACTCCAAACGCCACGCCTGCCATCAACAGGACCAGCGCTGCGGGAAAACGGCGGGAACCTTGGAGGGCGAGGAGAATCGCCACGCCGGTTATGGCGACCAGCCACGCCGAAATGTTCACACCGTTCATTGGCGCAGCGGGTGAACCGGACACCAACCGCAGACCCTCGCGCAGAAGAATTAAACCCAGACCCAATTGAATGCCGCGAATGATGGGGAGGGTGAAAAGCCGGGCAAGCGGAGTGACAAGATTGGTGAATCCGATAATCGTTAGGAGAATGCCCATCAACAATCCGGCGCTGGCAATGGATGACGGGGGAAGCTGGAGGGCCAGGGCGATGGCGGCGACCGCCTTAAAAGGCTGAACCGCCATGGGGATTTTAAAATAGGCGCCGGAGAGAATGTAGGCCATGCCCGCGGTCAAAAACACCGCGGTAGGATTCATGTGGTTCAGAGAAATAAGCGCGATGGCGATGGGAAAAAGAATTCCGATGTCGCCGAAGGCTCCGGCAATATCCCATCGGGTCAAAGGCCAGTTGCTGCTGGAAGCTTTTGTGGGTGTGATTATTTCCACAGTCTCGGGAAAATCCAATGAATTCGGCGATGCGTCAGGGCAACACTCCGCCGGGCCGGATGATCATGACCTCGGTTGCTTTAATGAGCGCGGCGGCCGTTTCCCCAACCTTTAGGCGAAGATCGCGGCTGGCGTCTTTGGTAATAATTGCCGTCACGCGCTGGCCGCCCACATCGAGCGTGACCTTCGTCAAGAGACCGAGGGAGTGGAGAGCCATAATCCGCCCAACCAACTGGTTGCGTCCGCTGATAATGTGTTCGAGCCCGGCGGCTTGCCCGGTTTGGTTTGCCCCGCGCTGACCGTGGGTTTTGCGATTCGGTTTCGCCGGCGGGCTGCTCCCGCCGCCCTCCTGGAAAAGGAGCCGGTCGATTTCCGCAGCCGGAATCCGGTGATGCCCTCCCGCCGTCTTCACTGAGCGAATCCTTCGCCGGTAAATCCACTGCTTGAGCGTGGGAATGCTCACGCCAAGTTCACGGGCGGCGTCGGGTAGGTGAAAGAGTTTCATGGGACCGGTCTCCGCTGTTTAATACGGTTAAAGGCAATCAGGTTACATGATTTAGTACAGATATTCAATACCGACGACTTGCATGCCTGAAGGCGGCCTCAACGAACCGATCGAAGTGTTCTTGATTATCCTGTCAGATGCGAGGCATTCTTTTGCAAAATCGGCGCGAAAGTTTATAATCCCAGACATCGGTTGCGGAATTGACATACGATTTCATAGGGAGGCTTTGAAATGGGAAACAAATTGACGCGACGTGATTTTTCTTCGATGCTGGCGGGGCTGGGACTGGGAGCCGCATTACCGGCCCTGGGCAAAGCCAGGAAGGCCATGCCATTTAAATTGGGCATCATTACTGACGAGATCACGGAAGACTTCGAGCAGGCGCTGGATTTCATCTCTCATTATTCGCTCCACTATTGTGAATTGCGGGACCTCTGGAAGAAGAACATCATGAACGCTTCCCAGGACGACCTGAACCGCGCCAAGGGGCTGATCAAAAAACATCACTTGACGGTCAGCGACGTTGGCTCGCCGATCTTCAAGTATAATTTGCCCCAAATGCCCGCGCCCAGGCACCTGAACGAGAAGCGCGACACGTTTCGCGCCGACTTCGCCGAGCAGGACAGCGAGGATCTTCTGAAAAAATCGTTTGAGCTGGCGCGGTTTTTTGGAACACCCATCGTCCGGGTTTTCAGTTATTGGCGCGTCGAGGATCCCGAAAAGGCATATCCCTACGTGCGTGACCGGCTGGCCAAGGCCGCGGAAACCGCCCGCAAAAATGACATTATTCTGGTGCTTGAAAACGAGCACGAATGTAACATCGGCACGGGAAAAGAATTGGGACGCATCCTGCGTGACGTTAATTCACCCAACCTGCGCGGCAACTGGGACGCTGGTAACGCCGCCATGCTCAAAGAAATTCCTTATCCCGACGGTTATCGCGAAGTCCGCGGACTCTTCGCGCACGTTCACGTGAAAGACGTCAAACGCAATCCGACGACAGGCAAACTCGCTTGGGCGCCCGTGGGCGGCGGATTTATCGATTGGCGCGGGCAAATCAAGGCTCTGCGGGAGGACGGCTATAAAGGGACGATGTCACTTGAAACCCATTATCGCCGGCCGGACGGCAACAAGGTGGAAAGCACGCGTGAGTCTTTGGAAGGTTTGTTGAAAATTATCAATGAGGTCGCTTAGGCTGGCCTGAAATCGCAGTCGACCGGTTTCGATTTAAGGTGTTGAATGAGTGGGCCCACCAGGACTTGAACCTGGGACAAACGGATTATGAGTCCGCTGCTCTAACCAACTGAGCTATGGGCCCAAATGGCTCACAACCTTCTAGAGGATAGGCGAACTGGCCAGCCTTGGCAAGTTTCGCGGCGTGGCGCCAAGCGCGTCATGAGCGCGCGACGAGCAAAGGCGACATTAGGCGGGAAGGCTTATCGGCCTGAAGGTCCGCGCCGCCAAAACACGACCAACTTCGTTGACCGATCGACAACACTGATCGAGAGAGGTCAGAATGCCATTCCCCGTGGCCGCGCCGAAAGAATCGCTTCTGAAACCTGAACCGCTGCCGCCCAATTCGAACGACGTCGAAAGCCTCGACGTGTGGGGGTTTCAGGACAGCGGCTTTACCATCAACGAAAATGGCCACGTCGTGATGCGCGGCCATCGTTACGAATTGAGCGGCCTGGAACTGCCGCGCTTGCTGCCCTGGGTTCGGGAAACGCTCGGCATCGCGCTCGACCCAAAGGACGTGCAGCCGTCGTCTTATCCAACTTATATTGCGCCCCCGCTTGAAAACGCGCCGTTTCAAAGTGAAATAAAAAACTTTTTGCGTGATGAGCAAATCACCACGGAAGGTCCCATCCGGCTGCGCCACGGACACGGCCAGACGCAGGCGGAAATGTTCGCCATCAAGTATGGAAGCATCGCGCGAATTCCCGATCTGGTTATATTTCCTGAAAGCGATCAGCAGGTCGCGCAATTGATCGCAGCAGCCAAAAAGCACAATGTCTCGCTCGTCCCCTTCGGCGGCGGCACCAACGTTACCGACGCTTTGCGATGCGAAGCCAATGAAAAACGCCTGATCGTCTCGGTGGATATGCGGTGGATGAATCGCATTTTATGGATTGACCAGGCGAACCAGATGGCCTGCATTGAAGCCGGAGCGATCGGGCGCAACATCATGACGCAACTCCAGACTTTTGGTTACACCATGGGCCACGAGCCGGACAGCGTGGAGTTTTCATCGCTGGGCGGCTGGATTGCCACCAATGCCAGCGGCATGAAGAAAAATAAATACGGCAACATTGAAGACCTGGTCCTTGATATCACCGTGGCCACGGCCAGCGGAAAACTGGAACGCGCCACGTGTGCTCCGCGCGAATCCATCGGTTCGGATCTGCGCCGGATGCTTTTCGGCTCGGAAGGAACTCTGGGCATCATCACTTCCGCGGTGGTCAAAATTTTTCCTCTTCCTGAGTTGCAGGCCTACGGCTCCGTCCTCTTTCCCAGCTTTGAGCAAGGTTTTGCTTTCATGCGCGACCTGGCGCGGGAATCAACGCCGCCCTCCAGCGTTCGCCTGATCGATAATTTGCAGTTTCAATTTGGCCTGGCGCTGAAGCCGGCGGCAGTCGGCTTGAAGGCCTGGAAAAGCAGCCTGGAAAAGTTTTTTGTCACCAAAGTCAAAGGCTTTGTGCCGGATCAAATGGTGGTGTGCACGCTGGTTTTTGAGGGCACGCGCCGCGACGTGGCGGAGCAGCAGCACGCGGTCCATCGCATTGCCCAAAAATACAAGGGCATGGCGGCGGGCGCGGAGAACGGCCGGCGCGGCTACCAACTGACCTACAGCATTGCTTATATCCGGGATTTTATAATGAAGTATTACATCATCGCTGAATCTTTTGAAACTTCCGCCGCCTGGAGCAACGTTCTGCCGCTTATCGAAAACGTGAAAAAACGATTGCACGCCGAATACCAGGCGCGAAAGCTGCCCGGCAAGCCTTTTGTGACGGCGCGCGTCACCCAGATTTATCAGACTGGCGCGGCCATTTATTTCTATTTCGGCTTTTATTACAAGGGCGTGGCGAATCCATCGCAAGTCTACGTTGAGCTTGAGAACCTCGCGCGCGAAGAGATTCTGCGCTCCGGCGGTTCGCTCTCCCATCATCATGGCGTGGGCAAAATCCGCCAATCGTTTTTGCCCGCCATCATGTCACCCGCCGCGTTGGAGTGGAAACGCGGGCTGAAACGGAGCGTCGATCCCGAAAATATTTTTGGTGCCGGCAATCAAAAGTTGTAAGCCCGAAAGTCTGAATTATGAATTATGAAGTATGAATGAAAGTCAGGATGGCGGAGAATTTATAATTCATCATTCAATAGCTGGATGCTGATAACACATGGACGAAAATCGCGGCAGGGAATGGGTGCTGATCACCGGCGCATCTTCAGGCATTGGCAGGGCGCTGGCGTTTGAGTTTGCGTCGCGAGGTTACAACCTTTTTTTGACAGCACGGAATGAAGCCGCCCTGCGGCAAGTCGCCGAAGAGTGTGGCCGGAAATCCAAGATCGAAACTGAAATTTATCTGGCTGACCTTTCCAACTTGGGAACGGTTGATGAGTTGATTCGGGTTTTATCCACCAGCGGCAGGGAATTTGAAATCCTCGTAAATAATGCCGGATTCGGCGTACACGGTGAGTTCGTGAAAACAGAACTCGACCAGGAACTGGGAATGTTGAACGTTCAACTGGCTGCCTTGCTGAAATTAACCAAAGCTCTTTTGCCCGGCATGATGGCCCGAAAAAGCGGGAGGATTTTGAATGTTGCCAGCGTTTATTCGTTCGCGCCCGTCCCTTTCCAGGCGGTTTACAGCGCGTGCAAAGCCTTCATGTTGTCATTTTCCGCGGCGCTGCGCGAGGAATTAAAGGAAAGCGGAGTAGCGGTAACCGTCCTCTGTCCGGGAACCACGCAATCAGAATTTCGCGCCCGGGCGGGAATCACCGAGAAAAATAAATCCGCCGGAGTCAGCGCGGAAGTTGTGGCGCGAATCGCCGTCCGGCAAACCCTCCGCGGCAGGCAACTGGCAGTCCCGGGTTTTTCCAGCCGCCTTTTTGTGTTTTTTGCGCGGCACCTGCCGTTTGCGGTTGTTCCCCGCGTCGTCAGATTTGTCAACAACGCGCGTGGAGTGAATGGGTGAAGATTTTGGCAGGTGGTAGCTGACAGCCACCGCGCTTGTGCCGCGGCCTTTTGTTCTCTCCAACCAAGGAACCACGGCAAAACGAACTTGCGGTGGCTGCCCGCCCGGCTAGTCTCCATGCGAGTCTCGCATGAAGAAATTGGCAGAGCCGAGCTTGGGTGACTCAGCTAAAAATGGAATACGCGCTGGTAAAATAGCTGCTATGGTGTGGACGAGTGGCAACGAGATCCAAACTTACGTAACGTTAATTTCTATCCCGCCCCATACGGAGGAAACGTTATGTCCGTCCTCGACCGAATTAAGAAAATGCACCAGATCTTGGACGACACGTTCCAACTGCAACTTGACGAGGCATTGGCGGCGCTCCTCACCGGTCCAAAATACCAGGATTCCAAGAACCTCAACCGATACGAGCACAGAGTTTTTTCGCAGACCGGCGAAGATGGGATCATTGGAGAAATCTTTCGGAGAATTGGCGCAACTAATAAATTATTTGTGGAATGTGCGCCTGGCAATGGTCTTGAAAGTAATTCCCTGTATTTGATGACGCGTGGCTGGACAGGGCTCTGGATAGAAGCTAATCCCAAGCATGCTCATACCATCAGGACTGCCTTTTCGAAACAATTAAAGGAAGGCGCACTTACCCTGGAGAACCAGTTCGTGACGGCTGACAGCATCGAGCCAATTCTGGACAAGGCATCTCTGCAGGCAGAGTTCGACTTACTGTCAATCGATATCGACCGTAACGACTACTGGATATGGCGGAGTATTCAGCGCTACCATCCTCGAGTCGTAGTCATCGAGTACAACGCGATATGGCCGCCTGATTGCAATTGGGTTGTTGAATACGAACCACAAGCTTCTTGGGACAAGACGAGTAACTGCGGGGCGAGTTTGACCGCTCTCGAATTGCTCGGAGCTGAGAAGGGGTACCAACTTGTGGGTTGCACCTTGGCGGGCACGAATGCGTTCTTTGTCAGGGAAGATTTAATGGCAGATCATTTTCAGAAGCCATCAACAGCGGAAAATCACTACGAGCCCCCTCGATATTATCTCACCCTTCGTAAGGCCGGGCACCGCCGAGGTGTACCGCACGGTAAAGAGCACGTGGGGAATAGGAATAGCAAGCGCATAGACACGGCACCGCTATAGTGCCGTGGACTCTTGTTCTCTCCAACAAAGGGCCCGCGGCAAAACGAACTTGCGGGGGCTAGCCGCCTGGAACCGGGATGACGTATAATCCTGCCGCCCCATTTATTTACTGCAATTTTTGGAGGTCGCTCAACAATGCGTAACTCAGCCTTATGGTTGGCGCGCTTTTTCGGAGCTAGTCTTCTCGGGCTGGCGGTTTTCGGCGGTGGGCCGGGCCCTGCACGCGCGGGCGGACAAAACAATTCACCAGACTTCGCCGGCCCTGATGGCAATGCGGGTGGCAGTCCGGCAATGGCCGCGCATGGTTTGGATATTTCCAATATGGATAAGACGTGCAAACCGTGCGATGACTTTTTCCATTATGCTGACGGAGGATGGATGGCGCGCAATCCCGTTCCGCCGGCCTATCCCCGCTGGGGAACCTTCAATGAGTTGCAGGAAAAGAACCGCGAAGTGCTGCGCCAGATTCTGGAAGCAGCGGCGGCCAACCAGCAAGCCCAGCCAGGCTCCAACGAGCAGAAGATCGGCGACTTTTACGCCAGCTGCATGGACGAGCCGAAAGTGGAAGCGGAGGGCGTCAAGCCCCTGCAGCCCGAGCTTGACCGCATTGCGCAAATTGCGTCCGTGCGGCAGCTCCAATCCGAAGTGGCGCGCTTGCAAGGCATGGGCGTGAATACCTTGTTTCGTTTTGGCTCGGCGCAGGACCGCAAAGATTCCACGCAGGTGATCGGCTTCGCGGCGCAGGGTGGTCTCGGCCTGCCGGACCGCGATTACTACACCAAAGTCGACGGCAAGTCGAAAGCCATTCGTGAACAATACACGGCGCACGTGGCGCGAATGCTCCAATTGTCAGGCGACGCCCCGGCGGCCGCCGCGGTGGAAGCCCAAACCGTGCTGAACATTGAAACCAAGCTCGCCCAGGCTTCCATGAAGCGGGTGGAGTTGCGAGACCCGGACGCCACCTATCACAAGATGGACGTGGCGCAACTGCAGGAACTTACTCCGGATATCTCCTGGCCGGAATATTTCCAGGAAATCGGCGCACCGCCTGTCCAATCCGTCAACGTGGCGCAACCGAAATTTTTTGAGGCGATTAACAGCGATCTCAAGGACGTGCCGCTGGCCGACTGGAAAACCTATTTGCGCTGGCATCTCCTCCAGGCCGCCGCACCCGCTCTTTCCGCCAAATTTGTGGAAGAAGATTTCAATTTCAACGGCAAGGTCCTGCAAGGCACCAAAGAAATCCTGCCGCGTTGGAAGCGTTGCGTGGCGGCCACGGACCGTGAGCTGGGCGAAGCCCTGGGCCAGCTTTACGTGAAGGAGGTATTCCCTCCCGAGGCGAGGGCGCGAGCGCAAAAAATGGTGCAAAACCTGGTCGCCGCCCTGCGCGACGACCTCTCCACTCTGCCGTGGATGAGCCCGGAAACCCGCCAGGCGGCGCTGGCCAAGCTGGACGCCTTCTCGCCCAAGATCGGTTACCCGGACAAGTGGCGCGACTATTCCGCCTTCAAAGTCGACCGCGGCTCTTACATTGAGAACGTGCTGCGCGGCCGTCATTTTGAGTTCAATCGCAACCTACAAAAAATCGGCCAACCCGTGGACCGCGCCGAGTGGGGGATGACGCCGCCCACCGTAAATGCTTATTACAATCCCTCAAAAAACGAAATCGTGTTCCCCGCCGGCATTTTGCAGCCGCCCTTCTTCGATCCCAAGGCTGACGACGCGGTGAATTATGGCGGCATCGGCGCTGTGATCGGGCACGAAATGACTCATGGATTTGACGACGAGGGGCGCAAATTCGACGGCCAGGGCAATTTGAAAAATTGGTGGACGCCCGAAGATTTGAAAAATTTCAAGGCGCGCGCCGAGTGCGTACAAAGGCAGTTCGATAACTATGTCATCCAGGAGGACATCCACGAAAACGGAAAGCTGGTGTTGGGCGAGAGCATTGCTGATCTGGGCGGCCTCACTATTGCCTACAAAGCTTACCAAAAAAGTTTACAAGGCAAGCCGAGCCCTAAAAATATCGACGGCCTCACGCCCGATCAGCGATTTTTTATCTCCTGGGCGACCACTTGGACGGGTAACGATCGCCCCGAATATGAGCGCCTGATGGTGAATACCAATCCGCACCCGCTCGATCAGTTTCGCGCCATCGCTGCGCCGTCGAACTTGGAGCCGTTCGCCAAAGCGTTCGACTGCCACGCCGGCGACCCCATGGTGCGCAGCGAGCGCTGCCAGATATGGTGAAGCGCGCCCTGTAAAAAACCACGCTCACTTCTCCCGTGCCCCTTGGTTTTCCTTCGATGGCGAACCCACCGTGAATTCCAAAGATGAAATGGCCGTGGCTGCCTCCAGGCATTCGTAATTCTTAGCCCGGGCATCCGGCGAGTGCGCATGGGCAGTCTGCCCATGCTACTGGGCGGGTACTTGCCGGGCTCCAGAATCGAGTCACAACTTGCGCAACGGGCCGGGGAGCCACGGGCTCAGCGAATAAGCGCCCCCGCCGGTGATGAAGAGCGCGAGGGCCAGCAGGAATTGAGTGAGCGCGAACTCCATGCCCCCTTTACTGACATCAAATCCGTGAGGCAGGTGCACCAGAAAAATCGCTCCGAGCATTACGATGATGATGCACCCCGCGCCAACCCGGATCAGAGCGCCAGTCAGCATCGCTAGGCCGCCGGCGAACTGCGCCAAGCCCACCAGATAGCCGATTAAGACTGGCGCGTGCATGAAGCCGGCAAACTTCTGAGGGCCGGGACCTCCAAAGGCGCCGAAAAGAATCGCGCTACCGTGGTAAAGGAAAACGAGGGCGCTGGCGATGCGCAGGATTAAAAGCCCAGCGTTCAACCGCGCCGGCCCGGGTGTGTTGTCTGAGCGAAATGAATCCATTGTTCGAGCCTCCCCATGCATTTACCTGAAGGTCTGCATTAAAGCCCTGTCGCTCTTCCGGCTTTATTGCTTCCGCCTTATTTCAGAGCGCGGAACTTCTACCTTCACTTGCCACTACCTGCTTGGGATGATTGGGCTGCGAAAACAGATTCTTAAAATTCCTCTTATGCCGCAAGGCGAGAATCAACGTCATGAGGCCCGCGTAAAGTCCTTGGCGTGGGCCGATAAAGAAAAATATCACCAGCGCGAAAATCAACCAGGTGCTGAGTGAGGCGATGGTGCCCGCCTCCCGCCATTTCAGCCGGCCTCCCGTCACTCGAATCACCGCGAACACCAGGAGCGCAAGAGCGGCGAGCTTGGGAAAAAAAACAAGCATCACGCCGCCCGATGTGGCGATTCCTTTGCCCCCATTAAATTTTAAAAAAGGTGAATAGCAATGTCCGAGTACGGCGGCAAAACCATAAAGCCAGTCGACCGTCACGCTGTCGCCCGTCTTGTGAAATAGCCAGACGGCCAGAATTCCTTTTCCCATGTCGCCGATCAGGGCCACGATCGCGCGCGGCTTGCTGACGCGCAAAACATTGTTGAACCCGGGATTGCCGGACCCCACTCGCCGGATGTCAATGCCCGAGCCCAGCATGGCCAGTACAGCAAAAGGAATGGAGCCGATGAGGAAGCAAACCAGAAGACGAATAATTATGGGTGCTGTGGCGGCGAATGTTGGCATCATGGGAAGAAGTTCTGAATTATGAAGTATAAGTCGAGATCTCGGAGCATATTTCGCAGGAGCAACTCCTTATACTCTCCGCTCTTAACTGGCGACTGTCACCCGTCAACCTTCGACTTACATAGCGCCGCCAGCGCCCCTCTCACGCGGTCGCGCTCCCCGGCGATTCCGTTGTGATTCGTGTTTGCCAAACGGATGGGATTGCCCACAAATATTTTTGCCTCGCCCCGAACTCCCAACCGGCGTCCCGGCTCGAGAATGTGGGACGTTCCCAAAATTCCCACCGGCAACACCGGCGTGCCGGTCTCAATCGCCGCGTGAAACGCATCCAGCCGGAAGCGGCTGAGGCCGGGTGAAACGCCCACGGGCCCATCCGGCAACACCAGCACGGAATGGCCAGCCGCAAGTCCCTGTTGAATTCTCTGCTTCAGTGTTCCACCCGGGGGCGCGACGCCTCCCTGAACCGGTGGGGCAGCGATCGGTGACAACAGGAAACGCGCCTCGCGAGAAAGCAACGCGAGCGCCGATGCGTCCGCAATCAAAAAGGGCAATCGCAAGCTGGCTGTCAGCACCAGAGGATCGAGGCGGCCGGCGCGATTAGCCACCAAAACCACCGGGCCATCAATCGAGATCTTATCAGCGCCCTCTACGATTACGCCATGTCCCGTCCACCACAAAATTGTTCTCGCCGCCCACGGGATGATGCGGGCCGCGGCCCGCGTGCCTGGCAGAATTCGGGCGAACACGCCCACGGAAGCGGCGGTGGCCCACACCAGGGCCGAGCTATAAGTTTTGCGCGCCCACGCGCCAAAATGTCCGAGCCGCAGCGAAATCCACGAGCCCGTGTTTCCCGCCCACAGCCGCACAATCTGAACCCACGGCGGGCGCTTGCCGGCATCAAGCTTTCCGCTCAGGAAAAGCAACCGTGTTTCATTGCGCCTGATTTTCCCGCTGCTTGTTTTCGGAATACTATGGGGGGCAACCAGCTCAACGCGGTCCGGAGGAATTCCGAGCACTGCATCTACATTTTTGATAATCGCGGCGCTGATCCTGTCCATCTCAACCCGGCTGGTGGTGCGGGTTTCAGCCACCACCACCAGGCGCTCGGTCCCGGAATCCTTATCCACCGTGCCAAACGCCGCAACACAGCCACGCCGCACGCCGGGCACGTCTGCCGCGGCCGCCTCCACTTCCTGGGGAATAATATTTCGCCCGGACTTGATGATGCAATCTTTAATGCGCCCCGTCACATAAATTTCGCCGGCCGCCCAGTAGCCAAGGTCGCCGGAATCCATCCAACCGTCGTCAGTCATAATGGCCGCGGTGGCTTTGGGGTTCCGGTAATAGCCGGAAGTTCTGGATAGTCCTGTAAAGAGCACTCTGCCCTGCTGGCGTTCGCCCACTTCCTGGTTCTGGTCATCCACAATTCGGATTTCGTGGCCGGGCAGCGGCTTGCCGTTGGCAATAAAGCGCACGACGTTCGGATCGCACGGGTCAGCGGACGCCGTGGGAACGGCTTTCCCTTCGGCTTCAAAAAGATCGCGGCAAATGGTGTCGATGACGGGCAGTCGATTGATGGGCGGGAAGGCCAGCGCCACGGAAGATTCCGCCAGGCCGTAGCACGGAACGTAACTCGTGGCCTTGAATCCATACGGACCAAATCGTTTTGCAAAATGAGCCAGCGTGTCGGGCAGCACGGGCTCGCCGGCATTAATCGCGATGCGCCAGCGACTGAGGTCGAGTCCCTCCAAAGCGCGCTCGGGGATTTTGCGCGCGCACAGCTCATAAGAAAAATTAGGAGCCGGACAAAGTGTGCCGCCGGAATCGTGCAGAGCCCACAGCCAGCGCTCCGGCCGGCTAAGGAAAGCGAGCGGTGAGAGGACGGTGAGCGGGATGGCGTAATAAAGACAAAAAAGCCACGAGCCGATGAGGCCCATATCGTGATAAAGGGGCAGCCAGCTCACGCCAACGTCCGTGGGGCGCACCTGAACGGCCCAGCCAATGCCGCGAATGTTCGCCAGCAGATTCGCCTGGCTCAGCACCACGCCCTTCGGATCTCCCGTGCTCCCTGAGGTGTATTGCAGCGTCCCGATTTCCGATGGCTCCACTTTCGCAGGCTGCACTTTTGCGCCCGCGTCGATTCCGCGCTGGCGAAGCGACTCCACCGTAGTGGCCTCGATCAGGCTGGGGATGCTCACCCGCATGATTTTTGAAATCGACTTGATGCGGTCAAAACTGATAAGGAAGCGAACCTCAGCGTTGCGCAAAATCGCCACCTGGCGGCGAACGTATTCTTCAATTTTGTCCGGCCGGGCGGGCGGATAAATGGGGACCGGGATTCCGCCGGCCAGCCCCACTCCAAAAAATGCGTAAAAGAAATCGGCGCAGGTGGGCAGCATGATGGCCACCGTCTCATTGCGCTTCAGGCCGCTGGCCATCAGGCCGGCGGCCACGCTCGAGGCGGTTTCAAAAAGTTGGCGGTAGGTAATATCCTGCCCGGAATCGTCTTCAAGCAGATGAACGTGGACCCGATCCGGCTCAACCTCCGCGTGGCGGCGAAGAACTTCCACCAGAGTCCTGGCGGTGTCAGGGGGCGGCGGAGCCTCGCGCCCGGGCTGCTGAATTCGGTAGCGTGCTTTGTGGCCCGTATCTTTGTGGCCTTCGAGCACCGCGTGAACCCAGTCCGCCGGAGTATCCGCCAGTTGCGCAACCTCGTCCGGCAGGCGCGTGTTGAATCGCGCCTCGCATCGCACCAGCAGCTCCACGCGCTCCAGGCTGCCGAGGCCCAAATCCCGCTCCAGTGACGAGTGGAGTGTAACGCTTTCAGCCGCCTGATGAGACCCGAGCTCGGTCAGGAGCTCGCGGAATATTTCCAGAGTCTGGCCCTCTATCA
>DASYXZ010000013.1:0-14277 GCA_035934315.1 Terriglobia bacterium
CACAGCTAAGAAGCCGCTCGCGAAGGCTCGAAGTCTAATGGCGCTCATTTTCATTTCACCTTTGATGCTCTGTGAATTTAGGCTACCTGCTGCTGCCTCGCGCAGAATCTCGCCCGGTCGATTCATGGCCGCGCTTGCCAGTGGCCTGGCCTAAAGATACAATGAACGCAGCATGGCAGACAATCCAATTCATTTCGGCACATCGGGCTGGCGCGGCGTGATGGCTGAAAATTTCACCTTCCCCAACGTCCGGTTGGCCACTGCGGGCATTGCCCATTACCTGCTCTCCCAGTCGCGGCATCCGCGGATTATAGTGGGCTATGACACTCGATTTTTTTCGGAAACATTCGCTGACACCGCGGCGGGGATTTTAAACTCGCACGGCGTCAAGACGCTGGTGGGGACGCGGCCTGATCCCACGCCCGCTCTCGCATATGAAATCATTCGCGGCAAACTTGACGGCGGCCTGAACGTTACCGCCAGTCACAACCCGCCTGAATATAACGGCGTCAAGTTTTCCGGTTCTGACGGCGCTCCGGCAATGCCTGAAGTTACGAAGGCAATCGAGAAGAATATTGGAAAAGTTCTGACCCACAAAAAATCTTTGACGGGCACGAACCCTAAGGCGTCGCTCCGGCGGACTGCCGACCCGCGGCGCGCTTACCTTGAAGCTATTCGCCAGAAAGTGGATTTGAAAGCTATCGGCGAGGCAAAGCTGAAAATTGCTTATGACCCTCTTTACGGCACCGGCCGCGGTTACTTGAATGACCTCCTGCAGGAAGCGGGCGCCACGGTGACCACTCTGCATGACTATCGCGATGTGCTTTTCGGCGGCGGCGGGCCTGATCCGAGCGAGCGGAATCTGGCTGAACTTTCCAAATTCGTCAATGACGAGCAGTGCGCCGTGGGCCTGGCCACTGACGGAGACGCCGATCGATTTGGCATTGTGGATGCCGACGGCACCTGGATGAATCCAAATTACGTGCTGGGATTGCTCGCCAACTATCTGCTACACGACCGAAAAGTCCCCGGCGGCCTTGGCCGCAGCGTTGCCACCACGCACTTGATGGATGCCGTCGCCAAGCTGCGTAATAGGCCCGTCTACCAGACTCCGGTCGGTTTTAAATATATCGGCGAGCTGATTGAAGAGGACAAGATTGCATTAGGGGGCGAGGAAAGCGCGGGCCTCAGCATTCGCGGGCATCTTCCTGAGAAAGACGGAATCCTGGCGTGCCTGCTGGTGGCGGAGATGGTGGCCAAGCGCGGACTGCCCCTCAAGCAGCAGTTAGCGGCGCTCTTTAAGGAGACGGGACCTTTTTACATGACGCGCCTGAATCTATCACTCGATCCGAAGGTCCGGAAGCGCCTGTCCGCAAAGCTCAACCGGGATGTCACTAAATTCGATTCTCAGAGAGTGGCAAAAATCGATCGCACCGACGGTCTGCAAATAATTCGCGAGGATGGTTCCTGGGTACTGATGCGGCCTTCGGGCACTGAGCCCGTGGTCCGCGTTTATTGTGAAGCTCCATCCCAAAAAGAATTGGACCGCATCGCGGTGGCAGCCAAAAAGTTTGTGTTAAACCCATGAAGCAGTATTACTGGTTGAATCCAAAATATCAGCGTGCCGCCATTCTTGGCCTGGCTCTCTTCTGTGTAGCCCTGATCGTTCATGAAATTTTTGGAGCGCATGGCTATTTGGCATTGCGGCGCGAGCGGAAAGACTATGACGCGCTTCAACAAAAAATTCAGAAGCTTCAGCAGGAAAACCAACGGCTCGAATCACAAATCAAAGCCCTGAAGTCTGATCCCAAAGCGATTGAGAAGTTGGCGCGCGAACAAATGGGCCTGGCGCGCCCCGGCGAAATAATCTTCACCCTGCCGGATAAACACGGCGATCCTCCGCCCGCCACCGCCAAAGACAATCCCCCTAAGTAGGGCCTGGGCTTGCCCTGGCCTTTCGTGCGGTGTCGTTAGCCACCGGCGTAACTATTCAGTTAAATAGTTATCTATATTAGAAATTCTATTTGAGTTAAAGAAGAGCCGATTATCAAAAATCTAGCGGCTTCAGCTCTTGGTTTGTTCGCCTTCACTCCAATAAAGTCCTTTATTATCAAACACATTCGCGCCAAACTAATTTAAAGCCTTTATTATCATAAACATTCCTGGTTCGACTATTTTTTCTAAAAAATTTTACTGATTCTAAAGGACATTCCAGGTTCGTTCCTCGAGAACCGTTTTTTTATTAATATTAACAGTCCATATTCCAATTTCTGGTTTCCAATTGCAATTTTCCAGTTTCCAGTTGATGCTTTCTTACTTCATACTTTTTTGATTTCCCTGTCTACCGTCTGCAGTCTACTGTCTACCCTATGCGCCTGTCTGTTTAATATTGCGCACTTTTGGATATTTATTTTTTTGAGGAAAACTTGAGTTATTGAGGAAGAGCCGCAGAGTTCGGAAGGCGCGAACGCTTCGCCACCTACTTCTTCACTACACCTTCAAGCGGACTCGAGGCGGTGGCATAAAGCTTTCTAGGCATGCGTCCGGCGAGGTAGGCTTGGCGTCCAGCCATCACGCCGTGCTTCATTGCCTCGGCCATCAAGACTGCATCCTGAGCGCCGGCGATTCCGGTATTCATCAACACGGCGTCGGCTCCGAGCTCCATGGCAATGGCAGCGTCTGAGGCGGTACCGACTCCAGCGTCAAGGATGAGCGGGACAGTCGTGATCATTTCGCGGAGGATGCGGATGTTGGCAGTATTCTGGATGCCGAGACCAGAGCCAATCGGCGCTCCGAGCGGCATCACGGCGGCGGCGCCCGCATCGATCAGCCGCCGCGCCGCGATCAGATCATCATTGGTATAGGGCAGCACCACAAAACCTTCGCGCACCAGTTGCTCGGTGGCCTTCACCAACTCGAAATTGTCCGGGAAAAGGGTTTTCTCGTCGCCAATGACTTCAAGCTTGACCCAGTGGGAGAGTCCCACTTCCCGCCCCAGGCGCGCGGCGCGGATGGCCTCGTCCGCGCTGTAGCACCCGGCAGTATTGGGAAGAATGAAATATTTTGACCGGTCGATGTAGTCGAGCAGCGATTCTTTCGTCCGGTCAGTCAGGTTCACGCGGCGGACGGCCACCGTCACAACTTCCGCGCCCGAAGCTTCGTGCGCGCGGGCCATTTCCTGAAAACTTTTGTACTTTCCCGTACCCACAATCAGCCGTGAATGAAATTCCTTATCGGCAATGCGCAAAACATCGTTATTCATTTTTTTCCTCTCCAAATCATTCTAATACAAACGCAACTGCAATGGTTACAAACCCCCTCACCCGTCCCGCGGACGCGGGACACCCTCTCCCCCAAGGGGGCGAGGGCTCTAATCCTTAAGTTTTCCATCCTCGCCCCCTTGGGGGAAAGGGCTCTAATCCTTAAGTTTTCCATCCTCGCCCCCTTGGGGGAAAGGGCTTTAATCCTTAAGTTTTCCATCCTCGACCACTTGGGGGAGAGGGCTTTAATCCTTAAGTTTTCCATCCTCGACTCCTTGGGGGAGAGGGGCTAAGTGTGAGGGGGTTCGTAACTTCACAAAAAGCGTTTGTATTAGAAGGCCACTCTTCAAATTGCAATTCAGGGCTGCGGAAATCGCAGTTCCGGGACTTGTGTCTCTGGCGAATCCACTATGTCAATCGCCCCATCCGGCTCCCTTTCCAGACTGGGCGCGTAGAGCCCTTGAAATTGGCGCCGCCACCACAGACCCGTCTTGCGCTTGATAGCGATATTCGTGAACCAGTATTGCCACACCACCGCCCGAACCTGGTGCGGCGGTTCACCGGCGAAAGGATTCCCGGCAAAAAGTTCGAGCACATCGGGATCGTTCTTCAGCAAAAGCGCTTCGGTTTGCACCACCCACGGATTTTCCCGCCACGTGCCGAGCGAAGCGAACCAGAGATTCCAATCAAGCCGCGGCTGGTAAGGCGCGTGGATGCGCGGCGGTTGATAAGGGTCTTGCGGCTTGTAGCGGAATGGATAAGGGATCCAGGTCACCCCGTCCCGCGAGCCTTGGAATTCAATTTCATGTCGTTCCGGCGTCATCACGGCAAATAAACCGTATGAGTTGGAAATGCGAAATGGTTCAAGCGCCGTGATGGGTCCGGTGGGAATGGGCAGATAGGGAAAAATCAACAAGAAGAGCAGTGCGGCGGTGACATAAAAATTCCAGGTCAGCATGAAACCTGAAAACAATAAGGAGGCGTCTTGATAAACTTTTCGCCAGCCGATTCCCCCGCCATTTTTGCCTTGCACTGGCAGCCCACTCGCATTTGCCTCGGCGCGCGACAGCGGGCCAGACGCTTCAAGCTGGCTCGCGCCTGGCGTTTCCACAGGCAGCTTACGACGGCGGAAAAGAGATATATAACAGGCGCGCAGAAACCGGTCATCGAGGAGCAAGATTCCCAGGCACAATACCAAATAGTTAAGGAAAGCAAGATTCGCCGTGAGAATAATGCTGATTTGAAATGGTGTGACAATAAAAAAACAGAGGATTTTAAATCGCCGCGGCAGGAAAAACATCCACACCAGGACAAGTTCGCAGATCAGCGTATACAGCGCCGCGCCGGCGTGGAACCAGTGGGGCAGTTGCTGCACGTACCAGCCAATCCAATCCGGCAGCGGGCCGTTCTCGTAATAATGATCGAGAGCGGTCAAGTGGCGCCAGTCCTGGTCATGGCTGGCGATCTTCACGAATCCCGATTCAAAGTAAATTTGGAACCAGAGCCATTGGAGCGAGAAAAGGCTTCCCCATGACGGCGGGTGATTTTCACCGAGACCCGGACGCAATCCGGGAGGCGCGAAAAACAAGCAGAGAAATCCTGCCGCCAGCAACATGCCGTCCGACTGATAGCTCGAAAAATCCTGGGCAGCGGCGATAAAGGAAAGATACGCGGCAAGGCAAACGGCGGTCATGCCGCGCGGCCAGATATTGAACAGCAGAAGCGCGGACGCGGCCAGACCGGCCCAGCACAGAAACATAAGCGCGTGTGACCCGCTTCCCAGCCAGAGAAGCGTGGGCGCATACCAGAAAGCTTTCGCGCCGAGATCGCGCGCGACGGCCTGAAGGTAAGCTCCGGCGGGAAGAATTCCGTCAGGGCCGATAAGCCCGCGAATTTGGAAAAGAAATGAGTAAAAAGCGGAAAAGAAAATCAATCCGAGGGCCCGCAAAAATAACCAGCGCGGCCACAGGCGGCCGTATCCTCCGCGGGGGCCCGGCCCGAAACAACGTCGCACGATTGCGAGAGGCGTGGCCTGCATTGCAGCCGACATTCTACAAAGGTTTGGGCGCCGTGGACGAAATGAATTGCGATGTACGATCTATGCGGGCTGGGACTGCGGAGCCTGGCGAAGGTAAATCTCATTAATCAGAGTCCGAAAATGTTCTTCCACCACGCGCCGCTTGATTTTTTGTGTGGCGGAAAGTTCGCCTAGTTCCGCGCTGAACTCCCGCGGGATCAAAGCAATCTGGCGAATCCTCTCGTGGGGAGGAAGCAGGGCCGTCAATTCATCCACCTGCTGTTGCATGTAGGCGAGGATTTCGGGATTTTGCGGCAAATCCTCGCGGTCTTTGAAGGCGATGCCCCTGCCGCGCGCAAAAGTTTCAAGGCGCGAAAAATTCGGCACGATCAGCGCGCTCACAAACTTCCGACCGTCTCCCAGAACCAGCACTTGCGAAACATAGGGATGACCCTGGAACAAATTCTCCAGCTTTTCCGGCGAGACGTATTTGCCTCCGGAAGTCTTGAACAAGTTTTTCTTCCGCCCGGTAATGGTGAGAAATCCCTCCGCATCAAGCTCTCCCAAATCACCGGTTCGGAACCAGCCATCCTGGAAAGCCTCGCGATTTTCTTTGTCCAGATGATAATAACCGGGCGTGACGTTCGGCCCGCGCACCAGAATTTCCCTTCCCCCGCCGCCCTCCTGATTGGTCAGGGTGGCGTCCAGTTTCACCTGAACGCCCGGTATCACGCGCCCCACCGTGCCCAGTTTCACGGAACCGGGATAGTTCACTGAGATGACGGGAGAAGTTTCTGTCAGGCCGTAGCCCTCATAAACCGGCAACCCCATGGCAAAAAAGAATTCTGCCAGATCGCGGGCTAGGGGCGCGGCGCCCGATATTAATTGCTTGATTCGGCCGCCCAGCCGGGCGCGAACTTTGGACCCAATCAGGCAGTCTGCCAGCGCGTATTTTATTCGCAAGACCATGGGCGGCTTGCGGCGGTCGAGGGTATAGGGAAAATACCGCCGGCCTGTGCTGAGCGCCCATTGAAACAGTTTCTGCTTTGTTGGCGAGGACTGTCGCACGGCGTCCATCACTCGGGCATGAACTTTCTCCAGGATCCGCGGCACGACAGCCATCACCGTGGGGCGAACTTCCAGCAGATTCTGCGGCAACGCCTCCAAACTTTCTGCGTAGGCAATGGAAACGCCCGACCAGAAATAATGGTAGTCGAGCATCCGCTCGTAGACGTGGCAAAGTGGAAGGAAAGACACTGCCACCTCATCCGAACCAAAAGGAAAAAGCCCGAAGGACGCTTGAATGTTCGACACCAAATTTGAATGTGTCAGGACGACCCCTTTGGGTTGCCCCATCGTCCCGGATGTGTACAGGATGCTGGCCGTTTCCTCCGGCTGAGTTTCCAGAGCCCGGGCGCGAAAGAATTCCGCGGGATTGGGAGAGGAGATCGGGACCGCACGGATGAAATCCTGCCAGCCCTCAACGCCAAGTCCCTGGCCCGTGGCATCATCCACAGTCAAAATAAAACCGAGCTCCGGCAGCGAGGAC
Source organism: Terriglobia bacterium (assembly GCA_035934315.1). GTDB lineage: Bacteria > Acidobacteriota > Terriglobia > UBA7540 > UBA7540 > DASYXZ01. The sequence continues at coordinate 6,827 of DASYXZ010000013.1, forward strand.
CGGACATTCAAAATCTTTTTTAATTGGGCGCTGCTCGAACAAACCACGCATTTGGAACTTGAATCGCGCAGGATGTATTCAATGTCAGGCTCAAGAAGCGTGGGATAAATGGGGACCACGACGGCCCCCAACCCCAGGACCGCGTAGTCCGTCAACGCCCATTCGACTCGATTTTCCGAAAGGATGGCCACCCGGTCGCCCCGTCTGACTCCCCGACGATCGAACCCTGCCGCGAGGGCCGCCACCTTCGACAATGCTTCTGGTGAGGACAGGCCGCGATATTTTCCTGCTGACTTTGACATAAAGGCCGCAGGCTTGGGATGTTTTTCGATGGCTCTGAGAAAGAGCTCGTTCAGCGTGCGAAAGTCTTGATGGTCCATGAGGTCGGGATCGGCCGTGTAATGGGCCGATGATTAAGGCAAATCAATTCTAACATGATTTAGGCGAAGCCTCTTATGCGGGCGCGACAACGCGGCGGTTTCCGGTTCCGCGCCGCCATGTTTATTCCGGCGGGGGGAAATATTTTTCCATGCGCGCCCGCGCCTCCTCCTGATTTTCGGCAAGTTCCGGCGCATATTGCGGATCAGGGCAGAGATTCAACACTTGCTCAAGCTCTTTGCGCGCGTCATCGCGAAGCCCGAGAGCTATTTCACTATCAGCCAGGTAAAGCATGGCCCGGGAGTTGTCGGGAAAGCGATTTAGACACTTCTTCAACAAATCCATGGAAAGGCGTTTATCGCCACCCAAAAAAAAGGGTGCGCGGTAATCGAGCCGGGCGAGCGTCCGCAAGCCTGCCGCCTGTTCATAGTCGGGATCAAGCCGGTTGACAGTTTCCATTTCCTTGCGAATTGCGTCCACGAACAACAGCCCTCTCCAATAACCGCGCACTTCCGCGGTGAGGTCGTAATTGGCGCCCAGCCAATAATGCCCTTCCACCCGAATGGGTTGCAGGGCAATGGCTTTCTTGGCGGCGTCAACCCCGTTATCCAGAAGTTTTATTTTTTCGGAACTCGCGGCGTGGCGTGCCTGGTAATAAATGAATTTGGAAATTCGCCACCACGCCTCGTAATCTTTAGGATCGTGAGCCACATCGGCGCGAAGCAATTCAAGACCGTGGGCCACGTTTGCCGGGTTCTGCCTACCCAAGTAGTAATCGTCAGCCTCACGCACACCGTCAGAAAGCGGGAGTGCGAAGGAGCTGCCTGGCACGATGACAATAATGTAAATGTATAGGAAGCTCAGGCCTGACCACATGCTCCGGAGCTTTAATGATCGCAGGGCGACGAACAGGGAGCACGCAATCTTCTGCCATCGCATGAAATTATTGTCCATTACTAAAGCGTCAATTATGGAAAGCAAAATGCACGCGCAAAGGCGCATCGGTAAACTAACATCCACACTGGGTCCAGTCAACAAAAGCTGGACCTGCGCAAGAAGAAATATGCGCTTTGGACCACCCTTTCCCGGAAAACTCTGATGAAGATTTAATGCGGACATGAGAACGGGATTTCCTTTCGCTTTGAAGCCTCTTGGGCTAAGATTCGGCAAGGAAAAAGGCGATGGCATCCACAAACCCCGCGACTCGCGATCAGGAATTTCATATCCCCCATGAATATCGGCCCATCCGCGCCTCTCGTGGCACGAGTCTTACGTGCAAAGGCTGGCAGCAGGAAGCGGCGCTGCGCATGTTGATGAACAATCTGGATGAGGAAGTGGCCGAACGGCCCGGGGAACTCGTCGTCTACGGTGGCACTGGCCGCGCGGCGCGGAGCTGGGAATGTTATTACGCCATCGTGGAGGCGCTGAAGCAGCTTGGAAACGACGAAACGCTCCTGGTGCAGTCGGGCAAGCCGGTGGGCGTCTTCCGAACCCATCCCGGGGCGCCGCGCGTCTTGATAGCCAATGCCAATCTGGTTGGACACTGGTCGAATTGGGAAAAGTTCCGAGAGCTCGAGCGCCTGGGGCTCACTATGTTTGGTCAAATGACGGCGGGAAGCTGGATTTATATCGGCTCGCAGGGAATTCTGCAAGGCACGTTTGAAACTTTTGCCGCGGCCGCGCGAAAACATTTTGCCGGCGACCTTGCGGGCAAACTCGTGGTCTCGGGCGGCCTGGGAGGAATGGGTGGCGCGCAACCACTCGCCGCCACGTTGAATGGCGCCGCGTTTCTGGGCATTGAAGTGGACGGCGAGCGCATCAAAAAGCGCATTCGCAGCGGCTACTGCGATGTGTGCGTCAATGACCTTGACGAGGCCCTGCGCATTTTAAAAATCGCAGTCCGCCAGAAGCAGCCTGCCTCCGTCGGCCTGATCGGCAACTGCGCCGACGTTATTCCGGAGCTCGCGCGCCGCGGTGTTGTCCCTGACCTGCTCACCGACCAGACAAGCGCCCACGATCCTCTTAACGGTTACGTGCCACGCGGCCTGAGCCTGGCGGAGGCTGCGGAGTTGCGGGGGCGCGACCCGGAGGATTATTTGCGCCGGTCGTATGAATCGATCGCCATGCACGTGACGGGAATGCTCGACCTGCAAAAGCTGGGCGCGGCCACATTCGACTATGGGAATAATATCCGCACCATGGCCTTCGAGCATGGCGGCGTTAAAAACGCTTATAACTTTCCCGGCTTCGTTCCCGAATATATTCGCCCGTTGTTCTGCGCGGGTCGCGGACCATTTCGCTGGGTCGCGCTTTCGGGCGAGCCGGCGGATATCTATCGCACCGACGATTTAGTGCTTTCGCTTTTTCCTGAAAACGAAATTCTGAACCGTTGGATTCGCCTGGCGCGGAAGCACGTGAAATTCCAGGGGCTGCCGGCGCGCATCTGCTGGCTGGGTTACGGCGAGCGCGCCATTTTCGGCGAGCGCCTGAACGATCTGGTGGCCAAAGGCGAATTGAAAGCTCCCATCGTCATCGGGCGCGACCACCTGGATTGCGGCTCGGTGGCGTCGCCCTTTCGCGAAACGGAAGGAATGAAGGACGGGAGCGATGCCATCGCTGACTGGCCGGTGCTCAACGCCCTGCTCAACACGGCTTCGGGGGCAAGCTGGGTTTCGTTTCATAATGGCGGCGGCGTGGGCATCGGATATTCGCTTCACGCCGGGCAGGTCACGGTGGCGGACGGCACGCCGGAGATGGCCGCGCGTATCCAGCGCGTTTTGACGAATGATCCGGGCATCGGTGTGGCTCGCCACGCCGACGCCGGGTACGAGGAAGCAATGCGCTTCGCCGGCAAGGCGGGAATTAAAATTCCGATGGCGAAAAAATAGGGAGCGCCTGACTTCGCAAAGGAAGTTTTGCCAGGCAACCCAGGACAATGAATTAGCTCTTTTTGGCGCTAACGGCAAAGAATGCGGTGGGCTTTTGTTCGGTGTTTTTACTTTTGCAATGCGGGCAGGTCACTTTGTTTTTTTCGATTTCTGCCCATGACATTAAACGGGTAAATGTTTTTTTGCACGCATTGCAGAAAAAATCGTAAGTAGGCATGTCCACGCACCTCCAAATGCAGAGAAAACAATTTTAGCAAAAGCCCCGGCCTTATCCAATGCCCCCATCAGCTTCCGCCGCTCCAAATCTCTTCTTCCGCAATGCGAGGCAACTTCTCACGCTCGCGGGACCGGCCATCCCCCGCCGCGGCCGCGACCTTTCAATACTGGGAGTAATTGAAGACGGCGCAGTCTTAACTCAAGGCGCAGAAATCGTGCGCGTGGGGCGAACCTCAGAGCTCGAAGCTGACGCGCTCCGCTGCGGAGCGGAGGCAATCGATTGCCGGGGCCGCGTCGTGATGCCCGGCTTCGTGGATTGCCACACTCATTTGGTTTTTGCCGGCAATCGCGTCGGCGATTACGAGTCGCGCTTGCGCGGCCGCACCTCAGACGAAATTACCGCCCAGGGTGGAGGAATCAAACTCTCGGCAACACTTCTGCGCCACGCAACAGAAGGCGAGTTGTTGGCGCAGACCAGTGCTTTCCTCCAACAATTTGTCGCCCACGGCACGACGACCATCGAAGTGAAAACAGGTTATGGCCTCGATGTGGCCAACGAGCTTAAAATCCTGAAAGTCGTTCGCAAACTCAGCAAGATAGCCACCCTTGAACTCGTACCCACCCTGCTTGCAGCCCATGCCCTTCCCCCGGAATATGAGAATAAGCGCGGAGCTTATTTAACGCTCTTGAAACAGAAACTGATTCCGCGAGTGGCGCGAGAAAAGTTGGCGGAATTTGTGGATTGTTTCTGCGACCGCGGCGCGTTCACGGTCAAGGAGTGCCGCGACCTGCTCCAAGCCGGAGTTCGCCACGGCCTGATTCCCCGAATCCACGCTGAGCAGATTGCCCACACCGGCGCGGTGCGACTGGCGATTGAATTAGGCGCGGCATCCGCCGATCACTTGGACAACATTACCGGCGCGGAAATGCGCGCCCTGGCCCGCTCCAATGTTGCAGCAGTCTTGCTGCCCGGTTCTAATTTCCATATGGCGACGCGCAACTTGGCGCCGGCTCGCGGGCTGATCGAAGCGGGGGCGGTAGTGGCGCTTGGCACGGACTTCAATCCCGGAACCAGCCCCACTCTAAATTTGCAATTCATTCTTTCTCTGGCTTGCACCGTCATGCGCATGTTGCCCGCCGAGGCGATTGCCGCATCCACCATCAACGCTGCTTACGCGCTGCGGCGCGCCCACCGGAGCGGGTCGCTTGAACCCGGCAAACAAGCTGACCTCGCCGTGATGGACGTCGAGGACTATCGACTGATTCCTTATTACTTCGCCTGGAATCATTGCGTGATGACGGTGAAGGGTGGAAGGATCGTTTACTGTCAGACAAACCAAATGTTGATTGATCATCGCGTGTAAATCAGAGAGAACAGATGACCCTGCTGCTTTTTCTAACGGCAGTCATGATAGATTCAAACCATGCAGACCATCGTCGAGTGTGTCCCGAATTTCAGCGAAGGCCGCGACGCTAAAAAAGTCGACGCCATTATTCAGGCGATGACGGCCGGCCCGGAAGTCTATCTCCTCGACAAGGAAATGGACGCGGACCACAACCGGTCGGTGATCACCCTGGTGGGCTCGCGCGACCGCATCGGCGAAGCGGCCCTGCAGGGGATCGGAAAAGCGCTTGAACTGATTGACCTCAACCGGCATCAAGGCGCGCACCCGCGCCTGGGCGCGACGGATGTAGTGCCGTTTATTCCCATCTCTGGCGTGACGCTCGAAGACTGCGTCCGCATCGCGGAATTTGTGGCGGAAGAAACCTGGCGGCGTTTCAAAATCCCCACCTACCTGTATGAAGAAGCGGCACGCAAGCCGGAGCGAAAAAATCTGGAAAACATTCGTTGCGGCCAATTCGAAAGCGTGCGTGACGAAGTCCGGACAAATCCCGAGCGGCTACCGGATTTCGGACCGCCCTTTGCCCAGGCGCAACTCCACCCGACAGCCGGCGCCACGGTGGTGGGTGCGCGGAAATTCCTGATTGCTTACAACATCAACCTGAATACCCATGACGTCGCCGTGGCCAAAGGGATTGCGAAGAAAATCCGCGCCTCAAGCGGTGGGTTCCCCTGCGTCAAGGCCATGGGAGTTGACCTGAAGGCAAGAAACATCGCCCAAGTCTCGATGAACCTCAACGATTTTGAAACCACATCCATCGGCGCGGCGTTTGACGCCGTGGCGCGCGAAGCTGCCGCCCATGGCGTCACTATAGCAGGCAGCGAGATCGTTGGCTTGGTACCACGGCGGGCGCTCGAAGACGCGGCCGTCCATTATCTGAAGATTGAAAACTATCATCCCGATTTGATTGTTGAAAATCGACTGGCACGAGTGCTGGAAGAAACGGGAGGTTCGCACCGCCCGGAAACTTCTGGCAGCGTAAAACTCCCGCTACGTTCGCTTGCCGAGCGGTTTGTAGAAGCAGTCGCCGCAGAGACGCCTACACCGGGTGGCGGCAGCGTCTCCGCTCTGGCCGGAGCGCTGGCAGCGGCACTCGGCGAAATGATTTGCGGAATCACTCTGAAGAAAAAATCGCTCGCAGCCCATCATCCCGCCGTTCAAGCAACTCGCGACCACCTGGCCGGACTGCGCAACCGTTTGATGGAAGCGGTTGACCGTGACGCCGCGAGTTACGAAGCCGTCCTCGCGGCCATAAAACTTCCCAAGGCGACAGAAGCCGAACAAGCGCGCCGCACTGAGGCGATCGAGTCCGCAAGCAAGAAGGCCGCCGAGGTGCCTCTTGAAACGGCGCAACTGGCGGTTGAAGTTTCGCGCCTCGTTGAATCCCTTCGCCCCATCACCGCCCCACAGGCGGCGTCAGACCTCGCGGTGGCTTTGGCCATGTCGGAAGCCGCGCGCCAGGGAGCGATCGAAAATATTCGCGCCAACCTGCCTTCCATTCATAACAAAGATTGGGTCACGCAAATGGAAGCAAGAATTCAAGCCCTCGCTCCGGGGCGTTAGGGCTAGGGGTGCGGGTGGTACCCTAATTTGGCTTGTACGGGGGTTCGATTTTGGGGGGCAGTCGCCTTCACTCCCGTTAAGAGGTCATATTGAAAGTCGAGTGGCACCGAGTCTTGAACCTGACCCTTTGGATTTTGCAAGTTCTCCTCGCCCTGGTTTTCCTATTTTTCGGCGCGAGCAAATTCAGCCCACATGTAATTTTCTGGGTAGACTTGTTTGCAAGAATTAGGATCGGCCAGTGGTTCCGCTACTTTACGGGGGGTCTCGAAGTAATCTGTGCAATCTTATTGTTGATTCCGAGAACAACGGCAATTGCCGCAGCGTTGTTAGCCTGTACGATGGCTGGCGCGGTCATCACACATCTCCTCATCCTCCGGGATGGTTACGCCGCTGTGTTTCCCGGTTTTCCATTTTTAATTCTAAGTGCCATTGCCTGGAAGCGGTCTTTAACTTCAGCGCGATGAAAGAGCGATTGGAAAGTGCTCGTGTATGGCACGCCTTGACCGAGACCGACCCCGTACCTTACTCTAAGCCTTGACTGTCTTCCTGGATAAATTCAAATCGGGTTGACATCAGCGCAGTTAATACATGGCCATGCCTGAACTCACAGCTAGCATAAGCAATACGAAGTCGGGACTGCATTATTCAAACTCTTTCATTCCTGAAAGGCGTGTTGGTGGGGAAATCAGAACAGCATCAAACGAACGAACAGCCTGCCGGACTTGAGGCTGCGCCCGTGACAGAAGTTGCCCGTGAATCCTCCAGCGCCGGACTTTCGCTGGAAGGCATGCACGGCAGCGTGGCACTGCCGCACCATCAGTCCGGCTTCTGGCAGCAATGGCGGGCATTCGTGGGGCCAGCGATTCTCGTAAGTGTCGGCTACATGGACCCAGGCAACTGGGGCACCGACCTCGCGGGCGGAGCGCTGTTTAAGTACGGGCTTTTGTGGGTTGTCGCCCTTGCGAGTTTGATGGCAATTTTTATGCAGGTCATCGCCGCGCGC
>DASYXZ010000017.1:0-5731 GCA_035934315.1 Terriglobia bacterium
CTAGCCCGCTTTTCTCACCAGGTTTTCTGAAAACTGATTTTGGTTTCTGATTGGCGATGCCGAACTGGGTTTTGGGCTGTACGGTGTTGAGGTCGGACCTTCTCGCGGTTGGCGTGGTTCTGGACGGTTGAGCGGCAGCCCTTTCGGGGTTAAGACTTATACCCTTGCGCCTGTGGATTTTCCGCTCGGATCAGTAAAATAATCTCCGGATGTTTTTCAGCACCGCAGAGGGAGGGGGCGCAGTTGGGCGTGGACTTGGGCGAACAGGGCGTCGGAGGCGTAGCCTTCGGCCAGCGAGATCCAGACCCGGCGGACCGTCACCCGAATCTGGGCGCCGATCTTCAGCACCTTCAGGCGAAGCCTGTCACACTGGGCTTGAGCCAACTCCGTGCCCGCCAGGCCCAGCACATAATTGACGCCGTGCGTTTCACACCAGTTCATCAGTTCTTCCCGGCAAAATCCCGAGTCGCCTCGAAGGGTGATCCGGGCTTCCGGCCAAGCCTCACGAATCTGCGCCGCGATCCGCTCCACGATCTTCGTCCGCTTCTCCACCTCACGCAGCAACAGCCCTCCCCCGTCGCTGGTGATCGCTCCACCGTCAACCCCCGCCTTCACTTGACGTTTGAAAAGAGGATGAAATTCAAAAGATTCTTGATTACACTGTGTTCGCATAAGGCTGTCCTCCTTCTTCGGCGCAAGTCTTTCTCGCAAAAATACCTAGGCCATGAAGGGACAGCCTTTTTCAATTTATTGGTGAGATATGCGGGCTAGGTGTAAATCCGGGGGCCTGCGGTGGCGCCAGGAATAAATATGGAATCTCTCATGTCGCCGTCAAATTGTTTGAACGGAAATCCCATTCATGAAGGCCGTTTTGCGGTAAGATGCGCCTATCAAAGTAAACTGGGCCCATTGGGCTTAAGCTGAGCGTCGGATTAATCGTCCCAATTTTTTGGGGGGCTAACGAATGATTTGGAGAGTCCGAAAACCTTTCAAGGTGTTCGCGCGCGGGGCCTCGCTTCGGCGCCGGGTTGCCTACAGCTTGTTCACCGTTCGCGCTATCCTTTTTCCAGTTTTCATTCTGGCCATTTACTATTTGTTTGCAATGCGTTCGATAGTGGATCGCATCGTGAATGTGGATGCGCCTGTGGCCACCATGGCGGAGGCGGCTGCGAACAAAATGCAGGACGCCCAGCGGGACGAACAGGACTATTTTCTGTCACACGATCCGGCAAAACTTCAGGCCAACCGGCAAGGCCTGGCCGATTTGGAACAGGTCATTGTTGCCATGGGTAACCTTCAGCCCGGCGAGCGATCCACCACGCAGAAGATGCTTGACCGGGTAAAGTTCCACCGTGCGAGTTTTGAAGAAGCAGTCTCGCGAATGGGAGAGCCTGGCAACGCGTCCGTCGACCGCATCCAGAATGCGGTTCAGGCCTACGAAAGGAATTTGGACAACCTTCTCAAGCGGGACCGGCGCGGCAGTCGCGGGCGGCTGGTTGATGATCTTCGAGCTCAGGTGGGGTCGTTTGACGCGCAGATTGCGGGCACTTTGGAAGTTGAAGACCCTGCGGTCCGCCAGGTGACGGCGGATTTGCAGTCTTCAAGTGATCAGGTGCGGAAAATGGCGGTTGAGCTTGAAAGCCGAAGCTGGGATCGTGTGCTGCGCGATCACCACGACGCGCGCCGGTTGATGCACAGCGCCGAGTGGGTGCTGATCATCGTTTCCACCATTACTTTCATCCTCAGCGTCCTGGTCAGCTTTATTTTGCCCCGCCAGGTGGTGAAGCCTCTTGTGGATCTCAAAGAGGCCGTCGATCATGCCGCGTCAGGCAATTATGAAATCGAGTTTGACGTGAAGGGCGAGGGCGAAATCGTCAAACTCGCGCATAGCGTGAACGATTTGATCGCTCACGTGCGGGAAAAAAAGGAAGGGTCTGTCTTGAAGACGAGATAGTGGCCTGAACGTACCCGTTCGAATTGCCGTCTATTCGTTTGCCGTGGTGAAGAAAATGCGTTAGTCTTGAAAAATCGAGGAGATAAATAAAAATGAAGGGTAAACCGGAAGCTATAGCCATGCTGTCGAAAATGCTGCGAGAGGAGCTCGGCGCCATCAGTCAATATTTTCTCCATGCCGAGATGTGCGAGAACTGGGGCTACTCCCGCCTGAGCGAATTCATCAAGAAGCAGTCCATCGGAGAGATGAAGCACGCCGAAATCCTTATCGAGCGGATCCTTTTTCTTGAAGGCGTTCCCAATATGGCGGATTTGCCCAAGCTTAATATCGGCAAAGATGTGCGCGAGCAGTTGCAAAATGATCTGGACCTTGAGAAAAGCGCGGTGGCCGAGTATAACCAGGCTGTCGCGGCCTGTATTAAAGCGGGTGACAATTCTTCCGCCGACTTGATGAAGGAACTTTTGAAGGACGAAGAGGAACACGTCGATTTTCTTGAAACGCAGCTCAGCTTGATTAAGGACCTTGGCCTCGAAAACTATCTGGTCGAGCAAATGGGTGAGGAAGAAGAAGGAAAATAACGACTGGTCGCTGACCGACGGGCTTTGGAATGTTAGCCCACCCGGCCTCACCTCCTTTTATCCCACATCTACCGGGGCCAAACTTCCGCGGCCAAATTTATTCCGACTTCTCCCCAAGCGGGATTTTCCGGCTTGCGGCGATAACCTTCAATTGACCGCAGCTCTAACTCGTCTTCCTCAAGTTTCCGGATTTTCTTCTCGCAAGCCTCCCTTATTGCGCCAGCGCGGGTGGAGCGCGAGGCCCTGGCCTTTCGATTCATTTCCCGAAGAAGCTTGTCGTTCATCGAGACGTGAATCACTTCCACATCAATTCACCCCTCATAAGAAACCACAAAAGAATGTGGAATAATTTATGTATTTTGACAACTTGCCACCCGTCGCCAAAGACCCGCTTGACCGGCCGTCAAAGGTTTTCTTGGTAGACGGGGAGGTTGCATATCTGGGGATATTTTGTCTTCCGCACCTCTCTAAATGTTCACCCGGAAAATAAAACTGTTTTCACAAAATTCAAAATACATTAAACTTTTCGCGCCAAAGATTAGTTCTGAGGCATGTTCCTGAAAATCCATGGTCTCTTTTGAACTGTTATTTCCAATTTCTGTTTTAGCAGGTTTTATTGGCGCCATGAGCGGCATGGGGGGCGGAGTTATTCTCATCCCGACGCTCACTCTGCTGGGTGTTGATATCAAACACGCTATCGCCATCAGCATTCTTTCGGTGATCGCCACCTCCAGTGGATCAGCTTCGGCGTACGTCCGGGACCACATCACCAACCTCAAGGTGGGGATGTTTCTTGAAATGTTTACCATCGTCGGCGCCCTGGTGGGAGCCCGCATCACGCTGGCCTCGTCGCCGCGACCCCTCTATATCATCTTTGGGTTGGTCCTGCTGGGGTCATGGATCGCGTTGCTCATGGGAAAACATTCATCCCTGGTCGAGGTGAAGGAACAGGACGCGTTTACGCGCTGGCTGGAGCTCGAGGGCAGTTACCCTGACCATGCCCTGGGTGAGACAGTCAGCTATAAGGCCCGCCTTGCCCATCTGGGCGCCCCGGCAATGTTTGGGGCGGGGATCATCGCCGGGTTGCTGGGGATCGGTGCCGGCGCTGTAAAAGTCCTCATTCACGATCTGGTGATGGGGCTTCCCCCCAAGGTTTCCACCACAACAAGCAATTTGATTATCGGCGTCACGGCGCTGGCGGGGACCAGCGTCTACCTGGCCGCCGGGCTCATCAATCCAGGGCTGGCCGTGCCCGTCATCCTGGGAGTCGTTGCCGGCGCTTTCATCGGCACTCGAGTTCTGGTTCGCTTGACCAACAAGTCCGTGCGAATTTTCTTTCTTGTGATATTGCTGATCCTGGCTGTTCAAATGTTGTTCAGAGGCCTGCGGGGTATCTAGCGATGGTCGAATCGAAATCTCCAGTCGAGGTTGAAGCAGTTCGAGAGACGCGCCAGTTTGAAATGGACACCCTGGTGGGCTATATCCTGCAGGATGGTGTTCTGCTCAGCCTGGGGCTGATCATCGCCGGACTGTTCTGGAGATGGTTCCGCACGGGCAGTCTTACGGTTGATTACCAAATCACCGGCATGAATCTGTTTGAATTTGTGACGGCGGAAATCCGCCTGGCCGTGCATGGCGCGGTTGAGCCCCGCCTGCTGGTCAATTTGGGTATCGCAGTTCTGATGTTCACGCCCTTCATTCGCGTCGCCGCGTCGGTGGTGTACTTCGTTGCAGTCCTCAAAAACTGGAAGTACACGATTTTCACTTCAGTCGTCCTTATCGTTCTTACCTACAGCTTATTCCTGCGTTAGCACCCCGTCTCCGCTTGGTAGAGGACGGAGCCGAAAGCAAAGATGGCAGACCGCGCGTCTGCTTCCTTGCCTTCCAGTTGTTCCGGCTCCATGTAATGATACGTTCCGAGGATCGTACCTTCCTTGGTCAGGGGCTTGCTCGCGGTGAGCATGGCCGTGGCCGCGGATTCCGGGAAGACAACCGGCGTGGCCAGTCCGAAGTCGAGCAGCTTCGCGCCGCTTCGAGGCGTCAACATGATGTTGTCCGGTTTCAGGTCGCGATGAATGATGCCGCGTTCGTGGGCGTATTCCAACGCCTCGGCGATTTGTTTCGCAATTTGCAATGCTTCGTCAATCGCGATAGGGCCCATAGGGGCGCCCCTTGGGGTGCCCTTGTCGGAGGGCGGGGCAAGCCCCGCCCCTACGGAAATCCTCTCCGCCAGCGTTGGCCCTTCCACCAACTCCATCACCAGGGCGCGCACGCCATCCGAATCTTCCAGACCATAAATCGATGCAATGTTCGGATGATTGAGCGAAGCAAGAACTTGCGCTTCGCGCTGGAATCGCGCCATGCGATCGGCATCCTGCGCAAACGCGGCCGGCAAAACCTTGAGCGCCACTTCGCGCCCGAGTTTTGTATCACGCGCTCGATACACCTCGCCCATCCCGCCCGCGCCCAAGGGCGAGAGGATTTCGTAGGGACCGAGTTTTGTGCCTGATGTCAGCGGCATCGTTGGCTTGGATTATACAAGACATCTTACTGCGCAGGGCCTAAAGTGTTGTCGCTGCGGAAAAACAGGCAGGAAGCCGGCGGATTTGAACTCGCTTGGACCAATTAGCGATATTGCTATTTAAGATCGTTCTCCTTATTCACTAAATCACTCAATCGCCCAATCACCCAATCATCCAACCACCTTGCCCCAATCCCCTCGATAACCTGGATTGATCAAAGCTCGTGCGGCGGCCGCTGCGCTTTCGGCTGGACGCGCGGCGGGCGCGGGATTCTGGGCAGGAAGCGCAGCGGACGCCGAAGTTCTACTCAGCGCGCCACGTGATCGCGCGACGCTCGTTGGCTGGTTTCCCGCCGGTTCGGCCACCGCCGCGATGGTCAGGAAAAAAAACAAAAGAAAAGAGAGAAACTTCCGCATGTCGACTCCTTAAGTTGTTCGTAATTTTCTTGCGCCCATCCGGGAATCTGCGAAGCGTACCTGTGGAATTCGTCGCGGTCAAGGACTAAACTCGGCCGTCGGCAAACGGGGATAGCGACGGCCATCGAATCTTTTCCACTGATTCTAAACGACATTCTGGCTTCGTTCCTCATTTCGTGTTTTTGCTTGGCGCGTTTTTGCCGTCCCATTGACGAACCGGACCTCCCTCATAAACGGCTCGGCAATGCGCCGGTCCCTCGA
>DASYXZ010000035.1:0-7578 GCA_035934315.1 Terriglobia bacterium
GGAGACGCTTCCGGATGGTACTGCACGCTGAATAGTGGAAGCGACTTGTGGCGCAATCCCTCCAGCGTGTCATCATTCAAATTTCGATGGGTGAGCACGACCTCATTTAAATTGAGGGAATCTGGATCAACTGCAAAGCCATGGTTCTGCGCGGTGATTTCCACTTTCTGCGTTTCCAGGTTCAGCACCGGATGGTTTCCGCCGTGATGGCCGAACTTCAATTTATAAGTTTTTCCGCCCAGCGCCAGGCCGATGATCTGGTGGCCCAGGCAGATGCCGAAAACAGGAACCTTGCCCATCAAACCTCGAACCGCGCGCGCGGCGTATTCCACCGGCTCCGGGTCACCGGGACCGTTGGAAAGAAACACGCCGTCCGGTTTAAGGTCCAGGACATCGTGCGCCGAAGTTGCGGCAGGGACCACGGTGACGTGGCAACCCGCATCAACCAATTTCCGTAAAATATTTTGTTTAATCCCGTAGTCATACGCGATCACGCGAAACCGGGACGCGAGTCCGTTTGGAAGCTGTCCCAAAGAAATCGGATGGGCGGAATCTGGAGGATGATTGCCCGGCGCTTCGACTTTAGCATCAATCTCGCCCGACGGCTTGGTCCAGTCGTAGCGAGTCTGCGTGCTAACCCGGCTGGCCAGGTCCATGCCCACCATACTGGGCGATGTTTTGGCGAGGGTCACCATCTCAGCATCGTTGCCGCCCCGGGTGGAAAGCACGCCGCGCATGGCGCCATGTTTGCGCAAGTGAAGAACGAGTGCCCGGGTATCAATGTCTGAAATAATCGGCACCCCATAATGTGCCAGGAAATTGGAAATCTCATCTTCCGATCGCCAATTGCTCGCCCCTTCGCACAACTCGCGAACTACCAGCCCTTCAGCGTAGGGTTGCGACGATTCGGAATCCAGAGAATTCGTTCCATAGTTTCCAATATGAGGGTAAGTAAGGATCACGATCTGACCGGCGTAGGAGGGGTCTGTGAGGATTTCCTGGTACCCGCAAAGACTCGTGTTAAAGACGACCTCGCCAAAACGTTGGGCCGGGGCGCCGTAACCGCGCCCCCGGAAAACTCTGCCATCTTCCAAGGCGAGAACCGCCTCCATGTGCACTCCGCGCAATCAGACATTAGATTGGCCGTCGTTCAGCCGCCTGATTCCAATAGTCAGTTTTCTAGACATCTGCTCAGGGAAAGTGTGTTTTAGCGAATAAGGAATTTAATGATTGCGCCAACTTGCAGCCGCTCTTAATAAACTGCGGTCTCTCCCGCTTTCACTTAATCGTCCGATCACTCAATGGCTCAATTTCCCTCACGCCTTACAACGGTCGTATTATTCCAGCGATCCAATTTGACTATAAGGCCAATAGACAAAGACTGCCTTTCCGTAAATATATTTACGATCGACGGAGCCCCACACGCGGCTATCATTGGATGATTCGCGATGGTCGCCGAGCACAAAATAGTGATCAGGTTCGATGACCGTGACAGGATAGCTCTGGTGGTCCATATAGGCCGGTGGGATATATGGTTCCTTGAGCGGTTTGCCATTCACGTAGACGCGGCCATCGCGAATGCTCACCGCTTCTCCCGGCAACCCCACCACTCGTTTAATATAAGATTTTGTTGGATCCAATGGATACCAGAACACCACAATGTCTCCGCGCTGTATGGGCTCAAAGCGATACAAAAATTTATTAATGAAGATTCGTTCATGATTGGAAAGACGCGGCATCATGCTTGTGCCTTCCACCTGCACGGGTTGATAAAGGAAGACGATAACGATGAAGGCAAGGAGGAGGGAAAGAATCAGGTCTCGAAGCCAGTAGCGAGTCTCGAAAAACCGGCGCCCCAGTCCGGCAGGATGAGCCGGGGCCTCCGCACTTTTGCCAATCGGGAGTTGGTTCTCTGCCATATCCTGACCCAATTCAATTTATATCATACTTTGCGGCGCGCTTCCAAACTCGTCGCGCGGGCTGGCCGCCCATTGCCGAATATCGTGCTGCAAGTTCAAGCCAAAAATCGCCCTCATTGCATTTTCCTTAAAAATTGTGCTTAAATTCTCCAATCCTGAGGGCGATGGTAAACTTTCCAGCTCTGGGGAGGAAAAAAGCATAACAATCAGTTGCCAAAATGGATGGCCAAGAGTCCTCAAGCTTGGTTTTATTATTGCCGGAGGCCTGCTAATTTCCACGCCCGGCTTTCGAGCGCAGGCGCAATTCCAAGCCAAAAGCGCGCCTGGAATGAACACCGCGAAGCAGGTCGAATCTTCCGACTTCTGGTCCACCAGCAGCCGATGGACATTCGGCGCGCAATTTGCATTCGCGCTTCAAAACGGCATTCCGCACGATATTTCACACATTGCCCTCCTGATGGCCCAACCCAGTGTTGGATTGACCGTGCGAAATTTTCACACTCCGGGATTTCCGGTAAGCCGCTTCAGCGTGGTTAGCGAAGGAATCCTGGGCGGCGCCGTCCATCCGGGTGGTTATTTGATTGGCCACGAGATTCTTCTTCGTCTGGACGGAAAACCGAAACGCCGCATTGTTCCATTTTTCAATGCGGGCGCTGGCGTTCTCAAGACTTCGATCAACGCGCGCGCGCCTGAACTGAGCGGAGGAATTCAATTCAATCCGCAGGGCGGCTTTGGCGTCCAATATTTTTTCAATCCCCAACGCGCCTTCGTTCTTGAGTACCGCTATATGCACATGTCAAATAATGGCATTCAGCTACCCAACCTTGGCTTGAACGCCAGCATGATCACCATCGGTTTCCGCTGGCTGCGGCGCCCTCATCCACAGGCTTGGAAACACGTCCCAAGCCACCGCAATGTGTTCCAATACCTTTTCGGAAAAGATTAGGTGGGGTTGGAGGAGCTGAATTCAATACCGGAGATGCCGCAGGCGTCCCGGCGGGAGTTTCGCGGGCTGGACGACTAACTGAAAATATCCTTCGTTCGATCCGCGACCCGCCGTTGCAAGGGCTTGTTTTCGACTCGAGTTGAACCTTGCAACGCTTCCATCAAGCGGCGTTGTTCCCGCGACAAGTGCGTAGGAATAACAACATGGATAGTTATATAAAGATCGCCCTGGTCACGGCTTTCCAGGCTTGGCAGCCCCATTCCGCGGATACGAAAAACCGATCCGGGTTGCGTCCCTTCCGGGATTCTAAGACGCTCGTACCCATGCAGCGTTGGGGCTTTGATTTCAGTTCCCAGAGCTGCCTGGGTCAGGGAAATCGGGATGGTGCAATAAAGATCGTTCCCCCGTCGCTCAAAAAATGCGTGCTCGCGCACTTTCAGAATGACATAAAGATCACCGGCAGGGCCGCCCCGGATCCCCCCCTCGCCTTCACCGCTGACCCGGAGTCGCATGCCATCATCGACACCGGCCGGAATCTTGATACTCAGAATTTTTTCCTGGCGTACCCGCCCCTCGCCAAAGCAGGTTGTGCAAGGGTCCCTTATCACCTGCCCCATACCATGGCATTGTGGGCAGGTTCGCGAAAGTGTAAAGAATCCTTGCTGGGTGCGAACCTGGCCGCTCCCTCCACACGCCGAGCATTGGACAGGGTCGCTGCCCTTTCGAGCCCCGCGACCGGAGCAGGAAGGGCACACCTCGCGGCGCGGAATCTTGATCCTGGTATCCAGGCCCAGAGCCGCTTCTTCAAAGGAAATCTCCAAGTCATAGCGCAAATCCGCGCCAGGTTCCTCGCGGTTCCTGCGTCCTCCCCGGCGGCCAGAGGAACCGCCCATGCCAAAGAAATCACCGAAGAGGTCTTCAAAATCCGTAAAAATGGTGGAGGAGAAATCGGGCGAGAAACCTCCTGACCCGCTCACGCCCGCGTGTCCAAAACGGTCATAGGCGGCGCGCTTTTGAGGATCGGCGATGACACCGTAGGCCTCTGTAATTGTTTTGAATTTTTCGCCGGACTCATGAGGAGTATCAGGATTGCGGTCAGGATGGAATTGAAGCGCCAGCCTTCGGTAAGCGCTTTTGATCTCCTGCTCGGAGGCATCCCGGCCCACGCCCAGAACTTCGTAATAGTCGCGTTTTTCGGACATAAAATTTGTTAATAGTTCAAGGTCAGCGGCTAAAAAATTCTTCAATCCCAAGGCGGAGACCAAAATATTAAACGTGATGATTCACTTTGAATCTTCGAATCTCAACCCGTTACTTTTTTTCAGGCACGCCCTACTTCTTTCCCCCGGCGGCAACCTTTACAATCGCGGGGCGCAACAGACGATTCTTCAATTTGTAGCCACGTTGCAGTTCTTCCACAATTTCCTGATCGCGATGCCCTTTGGCTTCGACAGTCTCAACCGCCTGATGAAGGTGAGGGTCGAATAGCTTTCCCGCCGTTTCAATGGGCATCACTCCGGCGCGCCCCAGCACTCCCAGCAGTTCCTGGTGAATTAATTCCATACCCTCGTAGAAACTTTTGGGCACGCCGGCGTCCCGATGCCGGAGAGCCCGCTCAAACCCATCCACCACGGGAAGAAGGGCTCGAATCAAGTCGGCGTTTGCAAGTTGGAGGAAATCTTCTTTCTCGCGCTGGACACGTTTGCGGAAGTTATCCATCTCTGCCTGCTTACGCAGCAGGCGATCATGAAGGTCCCGCTTTTCATCCACGACTTTTTGATACGCCGCGGCCAAATCGCGCGGAAAATCCGTCTCAGGTGTAGCCGCTTGGGACTGTTCACTGACTGCCCTGTCGGCAGTCGATCCCTTATCAGGCGCTGCCGAGGCCGCGGGTTCTTCGCGTGCTAAATCATCTTTCTCGTCATTTTTCTGATTCATAGGTTTTTACTTGGGTGTGGCCCGCTTGAATCGTAAGGACCGCATTCTTCCATCGGCCCCTGGGGGCATTTTATTTGCACGGAGAGCGCATTCCAAGTTGCGAAAGTCCCAACCCGTGGGTTCATTTCTTTAATTGGAGTTAAGCAATCGAGTGCAAACCTGGGCAACATAGCTCACGGCAGGTATGGCGCGTTCGTATTTCATTCTCCGGGGTCCCACAACACCCAAAGCCCCCACGACGCGGTCGCGATAATGATAAGGCGCCAGGATGAGCGTGCACTCGTACATTTCGCTGCTGAGGTTTTCCCGACCGATCAAAATCTTAAGGCCGCTACCGTGTGAATTCAAACAGGCGTTCAAAATCTTCACCAGCTTCGTTTTTTCTTCCAGCGTCTCAAAAAGGTTCTTGATCTTCCTCGCATCATCAAATTCCGGCCGGGCCAGGATCTTGGCGGTCCCATCTATAAATAAGGGGCATGCATCTGCTTCGGCCAGCGCGCCCCACATCAAAAGCCGCGCTACGTTTGAAATCATGCGATCGCACAATTCCTTCATTTCCTCCATCCGCTTGAAAATCTCCAGTCGAATCGTACCTAAAGACCAACCGCGAAACTCCGCGTTCATGTAATCCGCTGTCCGGTCGAGCTCGGCTTGGGAAATTTTTTCGGCCAGGTGGATCACGCGGTTTTCAATGATGTCGGGCTTGGAGACAATCACGGCCAGAACTCTCTGGTCCGGCAATTTGACAAACTTCACGTGTTCCAGCAGCTTTTCCTCCAGTGCCGTGCCCAGCACCAGTCCAACGTTGTGCGAAATTTCTGATAAAACATGCGATATATTTGCCAGCAGGAGTTCGCGTCCCCCGTTTTTGGGACTCAAGCTTTCATCAATATACTTCTCCGTGACCGATTCAAGTCGCGTGGAACTCATAAGCTGTTCCACATAAAAGCGGTAGGCTTTGTCAGTGGGTACCCGTCCCGCTGAAACATGGGGTTGTTCGAGAAACCCGCATTCTTCAAGCTCTGCCATGCAGCTTCGGATGGTTGCCGAACTTAATGACTCCGGCGCTCGCTCCGCCAGCGCTTTTGAGCCCACAGGCAACCCGCGCGAAATGTACTGCCGGATAATTTCCGCCAGGATGTCTCGCTGTCTCTTTTCGAGCTCTTTTTGTTCCTTCATCATGTGACCTAAGTCTTAAGATTTCAAACCTTTAGTCAGAGTCTGATATTGATTATACCCATGCTTGAAGCGCCTGTCAAGAATGCCATCGCAGAATGCCATCGCAGAATGCCATCGCAGGTCATCCTTTCGGTAACCCATTACGCCTGAACGCTTTTAAGAGCGCTTGCGCACTCCCTCCGTGCAGCCCTTGAGCCCATTGGAATTTCCTATTCCATCAAAGGAACGCACCAAATGGCGTGCTCGTTACATCTAACTTAGTGGGGATTGAGATGCTCGAATCCCCTTAGAGGAGGTTTTCCGTGGTGCCGATGATGGGTCCAATTATAGGGGAAGCTTTTCGCTTTCTGGGGATCTTGCTTGCCATGGCCTATGTAATGCTTGTCATAATGGGCTACACTACCGAGGGCCCGCGTTACCAGTCCAGGTTCGATACAGGCCGCCCTGCTTACTCAACCATAAGATCACTGATCGGTTTGGGCGTTCATTTGGTCACATGGATGGTTCGGGTGTCCGGGTTGGTTTTCACTCCCCTTTTTGAAACCGCTGCCCAGGTCGGCGATTGGTTTACAGAGCGCGGCAGCCCGGAAACTCGGGCGCGTTACCGCTCGCGATTCATTTAATGGATTGTTAATCAGGTTTCAGTCCAATAATAGGAAAACGGTTTCCCATCTCGCACTAATGCGGGATAGAAAACCGTTTTACCGACTCATCAGGAGCCTTTCCATTCCGAAACCCAACCCGCCGTTCCGCGAGTATGTCCTGTGCAGTCCCACCGAAAAACCTCTTCTACTTGAAGGTGGTGGTGAGCTCCATTGTGCCCCACTCAACGGAGATTTCGCCGGCGCCGTTTTCTTTTTCCAGTGAAATTTCCACTCTTTCGGCCGGCTTTTCCGCTTTTTCGCTCTTATCGGCCCCCTGCTTTTCCATGTTTAAGGGCACTGCGCCAACGTTTTTTGACGGGTCAAAGTTGGCTTTTCCATCTTTGTTAACGCCCCATTGTCCATGCTGTTTGTTGAAGACAAGTTTCCAGCTACCATCGGATTCCTTTTGTGCCCAAAGGCTGTATTCGCCCTTGGGAACGGTGACGTCGCCAAACTTCAAATCGCCGGAGGTCGTAAATGTCGTCGATTTATCCGCCCCCAACCGCCACGCTTCTCCGGCGGGCAACTGGCCGAGTAAATCTTCGACCTTGCGCCCATTTAATGCCGGCCTTCCATATTCGATGGAAATGGTTTTGCCATTCAGAGTCAGCTTTGCGGTGCCGCGCGGATTTGCCGCGAAGGCAGTCAAGGTCACCGTCGCAAAAACCAGCACGCCTAATACTCCTACAAACATTCGCTTCATTTTTCCTCCCTCTAAAGAAATTATCAGTTGAATCGGAGACAGAATTATAACATTTCCGAAAAACCGAATGACAGACATTTTCAAACGATCAAAAGAACTCACGGAGGTTAAATCAAAGTACAACTTTTTCCACTTTCATGTCGGTGCGGATCACCACGCCGTATTCGGTGGTGTTAACGAGTTTCACCACTTCGTAATGTTTCGCTTTAAGATCATATACTTCGCAGGTGTCATAGGGCTTTGAGTAGA